>DFYN01000119.1:0-976 GCA_002383615.1 Anaerolineaceae bacterium UBA4081 | reverse complement strand
CTAATTACTGATCACTATATACGAATTTTGATAATTGCCTCTTGACAAAATAGAACATAATATCTATACTATATGCAATCGGAACATACGTTCTATCAGTTTAGGAGGCTGACATGTCTTTACCNNACCCTGATGGCATTTATTCAATTGTCAATTTATTCTAACATAAAAATAGACAACCTCGTAAATCAATTCAAAGGGGAATTAACAAATGAGCAGGTTGAAGGTCGGCATCCCTTGTTGACCCAATGGCTAATTACTGATCNNTTTAGGAGGCTGACATGTCTTTACCCAACTCGCAATTTTCTGGTCGTTCCATGGCGGTGCTTTCCAAACTCCGCCTGCGCCCGAACACCATTCTCTGGTCCATCATCATTGGCGCATTGGTCGCATTTGAACTATTCAATTACTCCACCACGGATTATGCCCTGAGGGATTTGCTGGGCAACCTCAAGTTTGGCGGGGTGATGTGGTCCACCATCCTAGCCATTGCGTTTTGCGGGATTGATTTCGCAGGCGTGGCGCGCCTGTTTACACCGCAGGATTCCAGCGCTGAACCCAAAGAAGCCTGGTACTTGTTTGGCGCATGGATGCTGGCAGCCGTGATGAATGCCACCCTGACCTGGTGGGGTATCTCCATTGCCATGAGCACTCATACCCTGCAAAGTGCAGCAGTAGTGGATGCGACCACCCTCACCAAGGTCATCCCGGTCTTTGTGGCGGTGATGGTTTGGGTCATTCGTATTTTGGTGATTGGCACCCTCTCCATGACGGTTAATCGCATGTTGGGTGGTCAACAGGCGGGGGAGACAGTTGCCCGACCGCGACCCGTCAGCCCGATGGGTGGGTTGGAGCCATCTGCACCGCACGTCTCGCCTCGACCGCTTGCGCGCCCGCCCATGGTGCAACAGACCCGTGGGGTGCAGCCGAGTGGACGCCCTGAGCCGACCTACCACACCTTCAATGCCAGCCGCCA
>DFYN01000009.1 GCA_002383615.1 Anaerolineaceae bacterium UBA4081 | reverse complement strand
TAATCGGGACCAGGCGCAAATTGACTCCTTGATCCAGGCTTTTCCAGATTACAGCGTGTATCATTATTTCAGCGACAGTCCCTGGAATTGGGTGCAGGAAAAGTAGCAATTTGGGCGGTCAGGCAGCTCTGGCTACTGCGTTTAAAGCAAGCACGAGTGTAGATCCACCCAAATTGAGTCAGAGCAATGAGAGAAAATCAAGGCTTACGGAGTTGCCGCAGGGGGAACCTCGGTTGTGGGNNACAATAACCCCGATAGTTGGTGTAGGTGTGTAAACGTTAACAGGTTTCGGCGTACTGGTTGGACCATAACATAAATTCATGACCTCGGTTGCGGTTGGCGCAATTGCTTCATCAATTCCCAGGTTAAATGCGTTATTGTACTGTTCCATTGCACGGCAGTACTCGCCTGCTGCCGATAATTGATTTCCATACCCGATTGAACCACGGCGGAANNTATATTTGAGCGAAATAATAAAGAACCTTCTCCCAGTTGACCCCCCAGTAACTTGCGCCAGTCAGGTAATAGCGCGCCCATTCGCGAAAGGAGTCTGCATCCTTATCCAGGGGGGCATATTGCTCAGCCAGGGCAAGCAGGTATATGCCACCTTCCAAATCGCCTTCCTGTAGAATTTTCTCAACACCGCGGAAGCGCAATGCCATATAGTAATAACCATCAACTTCGATGGGTTTGTAGTCCAACTTTTCAGAACGAACATTATCCAGCGTATCCAGAGCCGCCTGCCACTGGCTGGCGCGGATCTGTTCTGTAGCCAGGTTGAAGATATCTGCCACACCGGTCAAATCAGGTGTAGGTGTCAGTACGGCAGTAGGGGATGGCGCAGGTGTCGGAGTTTTGACCATTGCCATTTGGAGCGAGACTTGCGCCAATTGTTCCATAGCGCCTGGAAAATTGGGGTCAAGCTGCAACACATATTCAAACCGCTGACGAGCCATATCAAACCGTCCGGCTTCAGCGTCAATTATTCCTAATTGGTATTGGGTCGTGGTCAGCATTGCACGTTGATTGGCTTCCTGTTGAAGGCGCGCTTGGACTGCTGATGAATATCCCAGCAAACCACCAATCACTGTCACAATTAACATTAATCCCACACCGAGCGCAATCCAGCCCCCAATCTTTCGCTTGGGCTTGATTATATTTTCTTGTTCGCCAGTTTCCACAGGCTGGGTAATATCGTCGTTATCTGTCATCATGGCGGTAATTATAACCGATTAAGGTTTCCTTTCCATTCAACACTCACAACACTCACAAACGCAGCAATTGGCGGGCATTTCTCCAGATGATCGGTAGGGCAACCCCCATGCCTGCCAAACCTGAAATGAGGGCTGTGATAACACCACTTATCCGTGGTTCAAAAAACCAAAACACTGCCAGGCAAACCAATGTCGATGCTGCTCCTGCTGCCAAACCCCGTATCAGCGCTCCCCAGGGTTTCAACGGCTCAATCAAGCGCCTGCTAAGAACAACCAACAATCCTGTTACCGTAATGGAATATGCCAGCGCATCCGTCAAACTTATTCCAACCGCGCCCAGTGGTCGATAAAGCAGGCTGCCTATCACAATATACAGCACCACGTTGGCTCCGGCTGCCAGCAACGGTGTGATGGCATCCTGACGGGCATAAAACGAGCGGGCAGCCACCTCCTGCAGGCAGTGGGCAGTTAACCCCAGCAAGAACCCGCGGGTAACCCATAGCAAAGTGTCAGCAGCCGTGCCTTCCAAGCCAAACACCAGACTGAGCAATGGTTCCAAACTAAAAGCTGCAACTGCAGCGACTGGAATGGTTACAGCCATCAGAACACGTATTGCACGCTCAATAGTGCGTTTGAATTCCAGACGTTCTTCACGCGCTACAAGTTCCGATAGCGTTGGCAAAAGCGCTGTCCCGATTGCAGTCCCAATCAAGGTCTCAGGCACCTGCTGAATCATCCACCCATAGGTTAGGGCAGTAACAGACCCCTCTGCCAGCCGGGATGCAAGGTTGTCGCGGATAATAAAAATCATCTGGATGAAGAACATGGTAATGACTCGCGGACCCATCAATTTCAAGACCTTTATGACCAACGGAGATTTCAAGTCAAAGCGAGGAGTCCATCGAAATTCGTAATGAATCAGGGCTGGCACCTGGATCAAAAGATGTAAACAAGCGCCAATCAAGACGCCATACACCAAGCCATAAACGCCCAGCCCCATGCCAGGAATGGTTATTGGACCAATTTGAAGAGGTTCTGAACGTGCCAAAACCAAAACGCCAAATATTTGACCAACATTATAGAGCATTGGTGCAGCCGCAGGCAGCAGGAAGTGTTGGTTCGCCTGCAAGCCCGCCATCACCAGTCCGCTGATAGAGAAGATGAGGGTCGCCAATAAATTGAGCCTCATCAGATTAATCACCACTGCCTGCTGCTCAACGCCAAAACCAGGTGCGATGCCAACTTCAGACCGCACGATGGGACCAGCTGCAATTGCTACAATAATTGAAAAAGCTGCCGTAATGATAAATGCCAGATTCGCAATTCGGCTAAACAACCCCCAGGCTTCCGCGCGACCATCTTTGGCAATTACTTCACTCATGACGGGAATAAATGCAATTGCCAGCGCTCCGCCTGATATTAGCGCATACAGCATATCGGGCAGGTTGTTCGCAACATTGAATGCATCCAGCGCTGCCGAAAATCCCATCCAACGAGCAATCAGAACCTGACGCACGATCGCCAGTCCTTTGTCCAGTGCAAAAAACACTGCTAACAGTATCGTAATTCGGGTCAGCTTCGACATGGTTTAGCTAAGAGCTACATCCAGGAACATCATCACTGCAAACCCAATCATCAGACCTATGGTAGGTAAATCAGTGTCTTTGTTGGCTTGCGATTCTGGGATTAGCTCTTCTACAACCACATAGATCATTGCGCCTGCAGCAAATGCCAACGCAAAAGGCAGTAAGTTACGCATGTAGAAAACAGCCGCCGCTCCAATCACACCGGCAATGGGTTCAACGATGCCAGATGCCTGACCCATGAAGAAGCTACGCCATTGCGATAATCCCTCGCGCCTGAGCGGCGCGGAAACAGCCAAGCCTTCCGGGAAGTTTTGCAAGCCAATTCCCAGCGCTAAAGCAATTGCGGATGCTAACGACGCTTCAGGTAAACCTGCTGCCGCCGCACCAAACGCCACCCCAACCGCCAGTCCCTCAGGAAAGTTATGCAGCGTGATCGCCAACACCAACAGGATACTTCGCTGCCAGGATGTCTTAACTCCCTCTGCAGATTCCATGGGGAGACCTAAATGCAAGTGCGGCAGCAGCTTATCAAC
>DFYN01000114.1 GCA_002383615.1 Anaerolineaceae bacterium UBA4081 | reverse complement strand
CCGGCGTGCAGGATGAGGTTGACCTGCGCTTTTGTGAATATATCCAGGACCTGCGGTCGCAGCCCGGGCAAGCGGTCTGGCACGTGGGTGTCTGCCAGCACGCCAATCACCAGATGCTCAGCAGTTGCCAAAGACGTTAGCAGGTGTTCGTCAGGCATTCAGCAGGGCGGCAATATCTGCGCGTGCCTGGCGCGAGGTGAGGAAATGGACAGTGTGCAAACCTGCCTGACGTGCGCCTTCAATATTCTCCTCAAAGTCATCCAAGAACACCGCCTCTCCGGGTTCCACACCCAGGCGCTGGCAGGTCAGCTGGAAGATATCCTGCCCGGGCTTGGCGCACGCTACCTCAGCAGAGATGATGGCTTCATCAAAGGCGTACAACATGGGGAAGCTGGTTGAGAGCAAGTGGCGTAGTCCGCTCCAGGCGTTGCTGAGCAGGGCTGTTTTACGTTGCGTGCGCAGGTTCGCCAGGAACCTGACCAGCTCGCTGTCAAACGAGTCGCCGGCAAAAAACTGGTAGCGGAAGTAAGCGGTCTCTGCAGGAGACAGGCTTAATGATTTAGCGACATGCTCCCAAATGGCGCTTTCAGGTTGCTTCCCGACGGTTGCCGCCTGGGCAGCGGGTGAATTAAACACGAGGGCATCCAGTTCACGGACGGTTTTGCCATACTTCTCCGCCAACGCCCGGCGCGGGCGCAAATCATCGGTGCGCACAATCACGCCCCCAAAATCGGATATCACCGCTTTAATCATCATGCCTCCGGTTAATCTTCCAGGAACTGGCTCTGGACAGCCTGCCATTCGGTTCGCAGTAAGCCCATGTAGATGAGGTCCCAGCGCCTGCCGCCGCGCAGCATCCACTGGCGTAAGCGCCCTTCTTCAACAAAACCGAGCTTTTGGTAACTGTGGATGGCGCGGGTATTGTATTCAAACACAGTCAGGCTCACCCGCCTCAGATCCAACTGGTCAAATCCGTAACGCATCAGCAGCGCCATGGCTTCGGTGCCATAACCCTGTGACCAGTAATCACGTTCACCAATGCCAATGCCTACCCAGGCGTTGTGTACCACCGGATGAATGCCGTCAAAATCCAGGTTGCCGATCAGTTTATCTTCTGCCACAGTGTGAATGGCAAAGCAGTAATCAAGGTCGGTCCGCTTTTCAAACCATTCCTTCGTTTGCCATGCAGTCCAGATGCGGGCAGGGTCTGAGTTCGCCAGGCGGATATATTCTGAATCCTGTGACCAACGCGCCAGCGCTTCCGTGTCCAGTTCAAAATCCCAACGAGTCAGCCGTACTTTCTTGCCGGTCAGGTGCGCCAGGTTCATGCTGCACCTCCCACGCAGGCGCGGTATTCGGTCTCCAACATGCCATACAGGTACACATTCCACAGATGACCATCGCGGTAGCGGTACTGCCGGAAGGTGACCTCCCTGACAAACCCTGCTGCTTCATAATCCTTGATGGTAGGGTTGTACTCAGCCAGATCAACGGTTATCCGGAAGAGACTGAGTTCATCGAAAATGTAGCGTAATGCCAGATTGATTACTTCAGGCAGGAAGGGACTGCCCGCTGAATTAGCAGGCATGGAAATGACCAGGCGGGCAGCGCCGCATACCCAGATGACTTCTTTGATGCGCAGCATACCCAGCAGTGTATTCTCGCCTTTACGGCGGATGGCAAAAATAAAGGATTCGCGCTTCTCCTCTGCTTCTTTCAGCGCTTCACGGTAGTATTTCTTCAACTCGGCGGCTGATTTTGAGGTTGGCTCGATCCCTTCAGCCAACTGGGCATAATCTAAATCCAACCACCAGGGGGCTTCAACGACTGGGTCCGCATCCACATCCACTGCTGTTAACTGGATATGTTCGCCCTGGTAAAGTGATTGCGTGAAAAATTGTTGTGCAGTCATCAATCTCCTAAAATCCTAACCTGATTAGTGAAAGTTTAGCATGAAGGCAGGCGGGCGACAAGCATCACTGCGCCTTTCAGCGTATAATACTCCCTCATGGAGAAACTTCGTTCTGACCTGCAAAAATTCCTGGGCTTGCGCCTCTCTGATTCACAGTTGGAGGCTTTTTCAACCTATGAACAGGAACTAATGGACTGGAACAGCCGTATCAACCTGACCGCCATCCGCACCAGCGAGGGCATCCGCAGCAAGCATTTCCTGGATTCGCTCTCCTGCCTGCTGATGATGCGCGACCGACCGGTCAATTCACTGATTGACATCGGCACAGGCGCAGGTTTTCCGGGGCTGCCGCTCAAAATCGTCTTGCCAGACTTGCAGCTCACACTGGTTGAGTCTGTTGGAAAAAAAGCGGACTTTTGCCAGCATGTGGTCAATAAACTGGGGTTGAAGAAAGTCACTGTCGTGACCAATCGGGCAGAAGCGCTCGGGCAGTCTGCCGAGCACCGCGAGAAGTACGACTGGGCGCTGGCACGCGCGGTGGCTAACCTGAACGTCTTGAGCGAGTATCTGCTCCCGCTTGTCAAAGTCGGTGGCGCGATGTTGGCGCAAAAAGGGGACTCGGGACCATCCGAAGCACAAGCAGCCCAGCACGCCATGGAAATCCTGGGGGGAATGCTTAAGGAAGTCCGCTTTATTGATTTGCCGGGTGTGGCTGAAGAACGCAGCTTTGTTTTGGTGGAAAAAGTGCACCACACCCCTGCCAATTATCCCCGCCATGTGGGTGTGCCGACCAAAACCCCCCTGAAGTAATTTAATCGCGCCAGGAACGTATCCTTGGCTATACGCTTACTTGATCAACCCCTGCTCCACTTTCCAGATGGCAGCCCGCTTGACAAACTCAGGGGTGAATTGGGTCAGGTCAGTCGTGGTCATCAGCGACTGCGTATCCCCACTCAGGAAAGTTTGCAAGTCTGCCCGGCGGTCAGGGTCCAATTCTGCCAGGGTTTCATCCAGCAACAACACAGGCGCTTCCCCTTTACGCTCCTGCAGCCAATTTACCTCTGCCATCTTTAAGGAAAGCAACGCAGTGCGCACCTGTCCGCGCGAGCCGTACTCGCCTAAATCGCGTAAGTTGGCGGAAAAACGCAGGTCGTCCCGATGGGGACCAATGGAAGTTGTGCCTCGCGCAATCTCCTCAGCGCGGACTTTCCCCAGGCGAGCTAACAACCCTGCCTGAATTTCGTCCAGGCTGACATGTGAGCGTTGAATGGGCGTATCCATTTTTAAGGCAAGCTGACCGTTCGGGTCGGCTGCCGGGTCATATGAAGGCATATACGCCAGGCGCAGTACTTCGGCATGGCGGCTGAGTTGGTCATGGATGCGCATTGCCCAACTTTCCAATTCTGCCACCACACGGATGCGGGTGTGGATTAGGAATGCACCGCGCTGCGCCAACATCTGGTCCCAGTGTTCCAATTGGCTGCTGTCCCCGCCCCGCTCATTGAGCTGCTTGAGGAGTGCGTTGCGCTGGGTGAGGACTTGCTGGTATTCCGTCAAAGCAATGGCATAACCGGGAACTGCCTGAGAAATCGCCAGGTTGAGGTAACGGCGACGCTCATCCGGCGACCCTTCAATGATGCGCATCATTTGGGGAAGGAAAATGACAGCGTTCAGGTGACCAAGCGCTTGAGGCGTGGTTAGTTTGACCCCATCCAGGGTAATCTCGCGGCGCATGCGCGTGCCAACTGCCCCAAAAGGTTCTTGAATGATGGCGCAGGTGAGCTGGTGGCTACCATCTTTGCGGACAAAATCAGCCACCAGCCTGGCGACTGCCAGCGGCTCATGGGTCGCCAGCAGGTTAACCAATTGCCGGTCTGATGAAGCGTGAAAGGAGGTAAAAGTAGCCAGGTAATAAACCGCCTCCAGCAGGCTGGTTTTGCCCTGGGCGTTATGCCCGACCAGCAGCGTCAAACCCCGCGGCACATCCAGTGTTAGTCGCGGAAAAAGGCGATAGTTAGTTAACGATAAATGCGTCAGATACATGAATTTCTGCCCACAGGCAGACGTCCTTAATCCTTGATGGTTGCATCTTCTTCTGCAGAGGGGGTCCACACCCGGCTGGCACGGTCGGGGTAAACCACGCCATCCAAATGATCAATTTCGTGCTGGAAGATGCGCGCCAGCCAGCCTTCCGCTTTAATCTTGATCGGTTTTCCGCGCCGGTTAAGGGCTTTGACCACAACGGCTTCGTGCCGTTCCACCTCGCCCACCAGACCGGGGATGGAGAGGCAGGCTTCAATGCCTGTTTCCATTTCCTCCGAGGCTGCCACGATTTCTGGATTGATGGCGACATAAAGTTTCTTGGGTGAAGGCTTAGCCTCCGCNNGTCTCAATCATGTCGTCAATGAGGATCTGTAATGCCTTGTCCACTTCAGTGACCTTGTTTGCTTTTCGTCGCAGTGTGGGATGCGGCAGAGTAATTATTTCTCGGATTGCCATTCATTAACCTTTCAAGTGATTTCGGTCATGATTGTACCCGATATTGCCTAACCTTCAATGGGTGCATCATGGTGTGTCTTCATCGCCATAAAGCGAGTTGTATGCCTGGATCCAATCTGCCATCCTTTGCTGCTCAGCCATCTGCGACTGGCGGGTCACCTGCATAAACCGGTTGAAGATTTCCCGCTGGACACTGGATGGGTTATAGACCAGGTCAAAGGTGAATTTTTCGGTACCAATCAGGATAGAGACTGTGCCGAAGTTAAACAGGATGCCTATCAACCCAACCCGGCTGTAATCCATACTCTGGATATTGCGGATTGGCGCAGACCGCCGTTCTTCGGTTCCCAGGGGCGTGCGGTTGATGTCAACCAACTGGTCGCCAGAAATGACGTAAATGTCGTTGGACCAGTTTACATATTGATAAGTCCACCATAACAATAGCCCAATTTCAACCGCCAGAACTCCTGCCAGGACGCCCCCAACGCTAAATAGCGGCAATACGTCTGTAACCCTCAGCACCGCCAGCAGGAATACCAGAAGGATGCATAGCGTCGGCGCCCAAATCTTCTTGAGCAGGATCCACCAGTGCGTGCGGTAGATGATGTCTCCGCCCCGTTCGATGCGCAATTGAAAGAACTGTGCCAGGAAACTACTCAGGCTGCCGGAAACGACCTTGGATGCAACCGCCTCATCCGCCTGGGCAGACACCAGGGTCGTTTTCTCCCCTTTGAACCTACTCTGTAAAACTGCCCGCATCGTTTTCTGCTCTTCGTGCTGCCGCCGTAATTTGGCATGCAGCCATTCCGAATCAATCAGTTGCTGGACAGCAATTGGGTCATGCACCTGTTTGAACAGCAAAGTCCCTGTGTAAGTCTTAATGGTAATATCCCCAAAACCAAATTGGCGTCCCCAGAAATCTGATTTGACGTTGAGTGAAAGGATGGCTTCCAACGGTGTTTCCTGGGTGCTGTCATAAAGCAAGACCACCTTCTCTTGATAGACCACGCGGTGATTGGTCACAATGTAATAATCATTAGACCAATCCAACCACAGCCACAAAGCCCACACGATTCCGACCAGCAGGAATATCCCGGCGGTGACCACTAACCAGATGGGATGGGATTGCAGGGCGGCAAAAAATAAAAGAAGCAGGAGGGCTGGCATGCCATCCATTAAGGCAGGGTAAAACCACTTGCCAAACAGGATGACCAGATCCCGCCGCGAGAAGTAATAAACCACTTCACTGGGCTTGCGCCACGTCAAAGGTGTCCGCAATAACATTGCATAGGTTTGGGCAGCAAGCTTGAACTGCGATATCACAACCGGGTAAGTGGCAAGAATATCAGAAATACCCGCCTGGTCCAACTGCAGAACCACGACCGGACCGACCGCGGTGGCAGTGCTGGCATAGGTCTGGTTGAGAGTCAACCCTTCGACGCCAAAGTATTCGCCGCTGTCGAGGGTTAACAGGTGCTGATCCTTGTTACGTCTTAACGTCTGGTGAACTTCAACCGAACCCGTATAAACCACAAAAAACGTGTTTGCCGGGTCACCCTGCGCAGAAATGACCTGCCCGGCAGAATAAGCTACTGCCTTGAAATGGGCTGCCAAACCTTCCAAGTCCTCAGGGGAGACACCGCGAAAGAGGTGGATATTCTCCAACACTTGCAGAATTTTACCCAACGGGATTTCCATTCTTAAAGTATATCCCAAATCAAGGGGGGATAATCTGGTAGAATCAGCGCTGTGAAACATCCCAATTGGAGCAATTCATGAGACGGCGCGGCAGCGATTTTTCAATGTTGCGTTGGGTAGCCCTGGTTCTGATCATCCTGGCTTTTGTCTTGACGGTCACGCAACTGGTCCGCTACAGCCGGCTGCGCAGCAACTTCCCCATTGGTACCGTAATCGCGGGGGTGCCGGTCGGTGGATTAAGTACCCAACAGGCAGCCGACCGATTGGTACAGGCTTACGGCATGCCTATTGAATTGCGTTACGCCGATGCCCGTATCCTAATGAAACCCTCGTCTGCCGGCTTCCAACTGGACCTGGCAGCCATGATTGCTGCGGCAGACCAGCAGCGAACCAACCAACCTTTTTGGCAGGGTTTCTGGAATTACCTCTGGAACCAGCAACCGACTTCCAGCAGCACACCATTAAGCGCCAGGGTGGACGAAAAACAGCTGCGCGCCTACTTGAAAAATGAAATCGCTGCACGGTATGACACGCCGCCAACCGTATCCATGCCGGTTCCAGGCAGCACAGCCTTTTCACCGGGTCGACCTGGAACCCAACTGGATATTGAACGGGCTGTCCTGTTAGTGACGGACGCTCTGCGCTCACCCACTCGACGCACAGTGAACCTGACCCTGGGTACTGTCGACCCTGCCCGACCTTCGTTTCAAAACTTGCAGGTCATGCTTGAGCAGGTCTTAAGCGCCTCCGGGTTTGATGGCGCAGCAGAAATATACCTATTGGACCTTCAAAATGGGCAAGAATTACGCTTTGCCTGGGATAACGGTACCGTCATTCCAGCAGATATCGCCTTCTCAGCCGACAGCACCATCAAAATCCCGGTCATGATTTCCGTTTACCGACGGACGGCGGAACCAACACCTGCAAGTGTCGTCAGCGCTATGCAAGCCATGATTGAGCGTTCTGATAATGATTCCACCGATGCCCTGATGCGAACCCTTGAGACTAACCTGGGTCCACTGATACTGACGGATGATGTCAAAGCGCTGGGGTTGCAGAACACATTCATTGCTGGATACTTCGCCATCGGCTCGCCCCTACTCCAACGATTTGTGACGCCCGCCAACAGCCGGACCGATTTTTCAGCAGACCCGGACGTGTATAACCAAACCACGCCCACGGAAATGGGACAACTCCTCGGAGATATCTACCAGTGTTCAACCACTAGCGGTGGCACATTCGCTGCAGTCTGGCCGGGTGAGATTTCATCTGAAGAATGCAAAGCCATGTTGAACTACCTGTTCAACAATAATATTGCTGTGCTCCTGCAAGCTGGTGTTCCTGAAACCACCCGTGTAGGTCATAAACATGGCTGGGCAATCGACCCGATTCAGGGCGTTATGCGCTCTTCAGGGGATGTCGCAATCATCTATACTCCCGGTGGCAATTACGTCTTATCCGTATTTATGTACCACCCTGTCCAGCTGGTATTCGACCCAATGAACAAACTCTACGCGGATATCTCACGCTCAGTCTACAACTACTACAACCTGACAGGAAATTAATATAAAGGCTCGTCATCTGCCCTCTAATAAAATGCTTCCCGAGCGGGAAGCATTTTTAGACAGCTTAACTTTGACGGAAAGCTTGTTTAAGGTCATCTAACAAGCGCTCTGGG
>DFYN01000001.1 GCA_002383615.1 Anaerolineaceae bacterium UBA4081 | reverse complement strand
TATTCCGTCAATAGCCATTCAGGACGCCCAAACCGCAATATGTCCAAAGAACTGGCATCGGAATGACAGGGAGGTGGGGTGGTTTTGGTGGTTATTGGACATGCAGATTTAAGTAAGACCTTCGGTCCCGCCTATGACGGGTCTGGAGACCCTGCCATAGCACACGTTTTATACGACTCTCGAATAACGAATCACGGATTACTAATCACGAATTACTGCTCTTTACTCACAATTCTCCAATCTCTAATGCCAGTTTTCGTTTACAATTATCCCATGCAAGACTTGCCATTTTTCCGCACCGACCATGACCCCCCGCTGCACGGCTGAACCTGTTTGTGCGGTTACGGTCGTTATTCACCCTTTTTAACCACGGAGAGACATGATGTCCCCTACCCCTTTTACAAGCAAACGAGCCCCTATTTACCAGGATGTGCCTGACGAGAAGTGGAATGACTGGCGCTGGCAGATGGCGAACCGCCTCAACAGCGTGGAAGACTTTGAGAAAATCCTACCCCTGACGGACAGCGAGCGCAAAGCTCTTGCCACTCCGGGATTGTTCCGGGTGGATATCACTCCTTACTATGCCTCGCTCATCAATCCGGATGACCCGAATGACCCCATTCGATTGCAGGTGGTGCCCACTGCTGGTGAAATCCTGCCCTTTACCGGCATGATGGAAGATTCGCTGGCTGAAGACCGCCACAGCCCGGTGCCTGGTTTGGTGCACCGCTACCCAGACCGGGTATTGATGCTGGTGACCACCCAGTGCGCCTCTTACTGCCGCTATTGCACCCGCGCCCGCATTGTAGGCGACCCCTCTGCCACCTTCAGCCGGGCAGATTTTGAAGCCCAAATTGACTACCTCAAGCGTACGCCGCAAGTGCGGGATGTGCTGCTTTCCGGCGGCGATCCGCTGACGCTGGCGCCTAAAATCCTGGAAGAATTACTCTCCCGATTACGCGAAATCGAGCATATTGAGATTATCCGCATCGGCTCGCGTGTGCCGGTCTTTATGCCCATGCGCGTAACCCAGGAACTGTGCGATATGCTGGAGAAGTACCACCCGCTCTGGTTGAATATCCACGTCAACCACCCCAATGAAATTAGCGCGGAACTGGCGGAAGCCACCCACCGCCTCAGCAAAGCCGGCATCCCGCTCGGTAATCAGAGCGTGCTGCTGGCGGGCATCAACGATTGTGTCCACATCCAGCGCAAACTGGTGCAGGACCTGGTGCGCATCCGTGTGCGTCCGTATTACCTCTATCAGTGCGACCTGGTGGAAGGCGCCGGACATTTCCGCACGCCGGTGGCGAAGGGCATTGAGATTATCGAAGGTTTACGCGGGCACACTTCCGGTTACGCTGTTCCTACTTATGTGGTGGATGCCCCGGGTGGCGGCGGCAAGATTCCGGTCATGCCCAATTATCAAATCAGCGCTTCGGATCACAAGATTGTCCTGCGCAACTACGAAGGCTACATCACCACTTACGAAGAACCGATTGACTACAAGCCGCATGACCCGAGCACCTGCCCGGCATGCCAGGGTAAGCGCCTGGAGCCTGGTCAGGGTGGCGTACATGAACTATTGGATGGCGACGCCATGTTCATCAAACCGGAAGGCTTTGACCAGTTGCACAGCCGCGGCGGCGGGCAGCATCGCCTGCGCGCCAATGAGGATAAGTGGAAGCCGCTCGGCATTGGTCCCGCCAGTGACGAACCAAAAGAGTGAGGTTGTCCGCTAATTACGCGAATTTCAACGAATTACGAGATATCTGTTACAAATTGGCGATAATTTGAATAAATTCGTGTCATTCGTGGATGGGTTCAATGTGGCTAACCGCTAACCGCTAACTGCTAACTGCTAATCGCTAATTGCTATAAGGAGACTGCTATGCACTACCGTCGTATGGGACGTTCTGGGCTGAAAGTCAGCGAAATTGCGCTGGGCGCCTGGGTGACCTTTGGCAGCCAGATCAGCGAGCAAACTGCCAGCGACCTGATCCACGCTGCCTATGAAGAGGGCGTCAACTACTTTGACAACGCGGACGTGTATGCTGGTGGGCAGGCGGAAACCGTGATGGGAAATGCCATCCAGGACCTGCCGCGCGAAGCGCTGGTGCTCTCCAGTAAGGTATTCTGGCCGACCATGCCGGGACCGAACGGACGCGGGTTGTCCCGCAAGCATATCTTTGAGTCCATCCACGCCTCACTTAAGCGGATGCAGACGGATTACTTGGACCTGTACTTCTGCCACCGCTTTGACCCGGATTCGCCCATTGAGGAAGTGGTGCGGGCGATGAGCGACCTGATTGCCCAGGGCAAAGTGATGTACTGGGGCACCTCCATGTGGGAGCCGGCGCAGATTGCCCAGGCTCACGGTGTGGCGCGCCAGTATGGGTTGGTACCGCCCAGTGTGGAGCAGCCGATGTACAACCTGCTCAACCGCCGACGGGTTGAACACGAGATTATCCCGGCTGTCTCCGACCTGGGTATGGGACTGACTACCTTCAGCCCGCTCTATTACGGCTTGCTGTCGGGCAAGTACAACGACGGCATCCCGGAGGGCAGCCGTGCCAGCCTGGACGAAATGGCGTGGATGCGTGAGCGCATCACCGAGGAGCGCATCGCCAAGGTGCGCAACCTGACCGCCATGGCGGAGGAGTTGGAAGTGACCACTGCCCAGTTGAGCATTGCCTGGATCTTGCGGCGCAAAGAGGTTAGCAGTGTCATCACCGGCGCCACGCGACTGGAACAGTTGGACGAGAACCTGGTTGCAGGTGATTTGGCGGAGCGCCTGACGGAAACGGAAATTGACCGCATCTTTGCGATTATTGGGGATGAAGTATAGAGTTTTGAGAGTAGTGATTAAAGAGCAGGAAGTAGGTCGGGTTCCGC
>DFYN01000063.1:4897-5122 GCA_002383615.1 Anaerolineaceae bacterium UBA4081 | reverse complement strand
CCCGCAGCCAGACTTCCAGCCAGGTCCCCGTAGGCGTCTCAGCATTCCAGGAAGGCACCAATTCATCAACTGAAAATTGGGCAGCCACCTCAGGGCTGAGGGCTTCACCTACATAAAAAGAACCGCCATTGTAAAAGGAATGACCGCCTTCCAGGAAAGGTTGAGGGTCGTTTTCTACTTGCGCGGATGCCGTATCCAAAGTGAGCGTCCCATTCGGCTGCAAGA
>DFYN01000063.1:4462-4791 GCA_002383615.1 Anaerolineaceae bacterium UBA4081 | reverse complement strand
ATGTGAATGGCGCGACCTTCCACGCCTTCCGCCGCTTCCATCAGTACTTCGCTGAGGGTGGGATGGGCATGAACATTGCGTCCGATTTCGGCTGCCGTCAATTCCATGCGTTGCGCCAGGGTCAATTCAGGCAGCAATTCGCTGACCTCGGGTCCAATCATGTGTGCTCCCAGGATTTCACCATATTTCTCATCCGTAATAATCTTGACGAACCCGGCATAATCCCCCAATCCAAGGGCTTTACCGTTCGGTTGAAATGGGAAGCGTCCAACCTTGATGGTGTGACCCTGTTCAATTGCCTGGGCTTCCGTCAAACCAAAAGATGCCAC
>DFYN01000063.1:2523-4300 GCA_002383615.1 Anaerolineaceae bacterium UBA4081 | reverse complement strand
CGCCTGGTCTGCCTCCAGGGTTTGCTCACCCGCATCATTGCTCACCACCACCTGCACACCGGTTTTGGTGGCGGTCACGGATTTCACCTTGGTGCTGGTCAGCAACTGAATACCCCGCTTTTGCAGGTTCTTCGCCAGTTCTGTGCTGATTTCCTCATCTTCCAGCGGTAAGACGCGCGGCAGCATCTCCACCACCGTCACCTGGGTGCCATAAGATGACCAAATGGTCGCAAATTCCATCCCAATCGCGCCGGCTCCGATGATGACCACCCTCTCCGGACGCTCAGTTTGCAGGATGGCTTCCAAATAGGTCAGAATACGTTTGCCATCTGCAACCACACCGGGAATCATGGCAGTATGTGAACCGGTGGCAATGACAATATTCTTCGCTTCCAGTTCTGTGACTTTGCCATCCTTGTCGGTTACCTTTACTTTTTGGGCACCAACCAATTCTGCTGCGCCCATGATCAGCTCAATGTTATTTTTCTTGAGCAGGAAGCCCACCCCACGGGTTAACCGGTCTGAAACCTGACGGCTGCGTTTGACTGCAGCGCTGTAATCCAATTGCAAATTGTCAAAGGAAAAGCCAAATTCCTTGCCGCGCTCACGCAAGGTATGCGCGATTTCTGCATTGCGCAGCAACGCCTTGGAGGGAATGCAGCCCACATTCAGGCAGACTCCACCCACCCACTGTTTTTCAACCACAGCCACTTTAAGCCCCAACTGGGAAGCCCTTACCGCGCACACATATCCGCCCGGTCCAGCGCCGATAACAACAACATCATAAGATGACATAAGATTCTCCTGATTGCGAAATCAACGATCAGAGAAACAAGCGCAGTCCGCCTTGACGTGGATGCTCTGCCTTCTGATTACCTGACTATTATATCCAATTCTCCAACGCCCTGACAACCACTGCCAGGAAATTATCGGCGCTGACCCCATCTCCCATACATTTCAAGGCGGATTTGCGGGGATAACGCCATAGTCTCCTCCAAAAGGTTATCATCTACTAATAAAGTCTATTTTATCATTTATTGAGCTGGAAGGAAAATCGAGAGGAGATGAGCAGTGACTAGGACCAAGAAAACATTTGCCTTGTTGGCGTACATCCCCCCAGTCTGCCGTATAATCCAGTTATGGACACATCGAACCCATCCCATGACCGTCTGGTTGGCGGGCTGGTATCTGCGCTGCTCGCCGGGTTGGGTGTCTGGCTGCTGACGCGCACGCCGGTCGATGGACCCCTGAACGCCCTGCTGCCCGGTTTACTCTGCCTGCTGGCAGGTGCGGTCTTGATGGGATGGCTCTTACGCAACACCAGCCCGTGCCAAACCACACACGAAGAAGTTACTTACCTGGTACATCCGCCCATCTTTGTCCTGAGTGGGTTGGTCCTCAGCGCCGCAGTGTGCCTGACCATTCAACAAACCATCACCACCCGCTGGGAAAGTTGGCTTCAACTTGGTTTTTGGCTGCTAAGTGTGCTCCTGGTTGTCGTTGGTTTTTTGCGGGCTGCCGAATGGCGTCCACCCAACCTGCACACACAATGGCAACTGATTTTGGCAAATCGGTGGGAAGCCCTGACTGTAGCTGTCATCATCATCGTCGCTTTTGCCGTACGGGTTGTCAACCTTGAGGTATTCCCTTACGCTTTTGCGAATGACGAAGCCTGGGTTGGGTTGGAGGGACTGCACATCCTGACCGGTGAACCACCGATGGGGTTCTTTACGGTTGGATGGTCTTCTCAACCTATGTTGTCCTTCTTACCAGACGC
>DFYN01000063.1:1052-2452 GCA_002383615.1 Anaerolineaceae bacterium UBA4081 | reverse complement strand
GCATTTCATAACATCCTGCCCGGCTTTTTCGCGGTTTGGCTGCTCTGGCTGGCATTCCGCGCCTTGCGAAATGGACGCATTAGCAGTGCAATCTGGTTGGGATTGGTGACCGGAGCGGCGTTCTATACCTATCTGGGCAGCCGGCTGGCAATGGTTCTGGCAGGATTGGTGTTTCTCGTTGGCTGCTTGCTCCAACCGAACGGTTTACGACAGCGTTGGCAGCACTTGCTGGCAGCAGCCTTAACCGGACTGGTGGTCCTCTTGCCGATGGCTGTCTTCTTCCTGCAGCACCCTGACCATTTTAGCGCCCGATTGACGGCAGAAACCGTGATGCGCGACCCACTCATGGCAACATCTGGTACATACTTGATTTTACGGCAGGCAGCAAGATCTGCATTGGTCTTTATCAGCCAACCTGCCACTTATGGTTTTTACCATTCCGACCGGGCATACTTGCCTTTCATCGCTGCCATCCTGATGGTGCTGGGAATGGGTTGGTCAGTCGCCCACATCAAGCGCTTACCCATGGCTATCCTGTTAGCCTGGTGGCTGTCAGTCGTCATCCTGGGAGGTGCACTAACCTCCGCTGCGCCTGCCAGCCAGCGTCTCGTGATGGCGCTGCCGGCAGCAGCCTGGCTGTGTGCGCTGGGCGCCACCGCGGCAGGTTATCTTCTTGAGCAAAATAGGGTCTCAAAAATTATTGTTGTACTTATCTGCCTTGGTTTGATATTGGTACCTGCGGTTCAAAGCGTGGATTATTATTTACGCATTTATCCAGCCAAAGGTGGATATGGCGACCGCTCAAACGAATTGATCGTTGAATCAGCTGCCCTTGCCCGTTCGCTCGGTCCGGCTTATCGGTTTGTCTTGCTTGGTGGCGGGTATGTTCAAATTGAATTTGCAAGTTACCAATACTTATTGACCGGTTATGACCTGATTCAGGCATCCGATGAAACAGATTGGAGCGACTACACGCCTGATGACGCCCATGGCTTGTTGGTGATTGCGGCACCTGAAGACTCGGCAACCCTGGAACAAGTCATGGAAGCGCTCCCTGGCGGCGAAACCCAAACGTTTTATCGGCGGGTTTATACGGATGACCCCCTGTTTACAGCCTACTGGCTGCCCCCGCAGTAAGGACACCACATGAAAAATAACTGGATATGGATAGTAATTGCGCTGGTATTAGCAATTGGATTAGACCTGTGGTTGATGCCCAAACTCTGGCAGGCTGGCAAACGCCTGAAAAACTGGCGCCCGAATCTTCCAAAGATACCGCGCCTGAAGATTAAGAGTGATACGGTTGATGAAAACCTTCAGGTTGAAGAAGAACTGGCGCCAGTACCAACAATCATCGCAACCGAGTCAGTTGATACGGACGCACCCAGACCAGAGCCTGC
>DFYN01000063.1:832-987 GCA_002383615.1 Anaerolineaceae bacterium UBA4081 | reverse complement strand
GTCATGCGTGCCACCCGCACCATGGCTTCCACGTCATGCACGCGCACAATATCCGCCCCTCGAACAATGCCCACTGCTATAGCTGCTGCTGTCCCTTCCAGTCGTTGATCTGGCGGCAAGTCCAGCGTGTACCCGATGAAAGATTTGCGTGAAGG
>DFYN01000063.1:0-816 GCA_002383615.1 Anaerolineaceae bacterium UBA4081 | reverse complement strand
CGCCTGCCTGCTTTGCCAGCGCGACACTTTCAAGCAATTCCCGCTTGACGTCTTCCAGCAGGTCGCCATACTCCACGCCCACATAGCGCCCACCCAAGCGTTCCTGCAGGTCTGCATTGCCCGGTTTACTNNGCTTCCGCCACACTGGCTTTGTAGGTATCAACCGATAGGACGACGTCCAGCTTGAGGGCTGAGAGGGCTGAAACCACCGGTATGATGCGTGCCTGCTCCTCATTGGCATCCACCCACTGCGCACCCGGGCGCGTCGATTCGCCACCGATATCCAAAATGTCTGCACCGGCATCCACAAAACGCAATGCCTGATCAATGGCTGCCCGCACGGCATCTTCCTTGTTGAGCAGACCGTCACCCGAAAAAGAGTCCGGCGTCACATTGAGGATGCCCATCACATACGTCCGCTTGCCCCAATCCAGGAGTTTATGCATGCGTATTACCCTCCAGAACCTTCTCGCGAATTTGCANNCACCGTTCGGCGCGGATCTCCGGTTCTTTAGATTCGTCCAGCCAGGACAAATACGCCTGCATATGGGATGGAGGCAGGCTCAGGAATACCCGTTGGGCACCCGGCACCTCTGCCAGAGTCAGCAGCAAGTCCTTTGGAGGATACGGCGGCTGCGGTTCGATGGGCGTGACGCCCTGGTTAACCAGCCGGTTTGCCAAACTACAGATTGGCTCTCCGGTGGTGGGATGCCGAAACGACCCTGCTACTTCGCTCAATGGGATCATCACAAATGCCCGCTCGGTCATGTGTGGGTGGGGTACGGTTAATCGCTCAGTCGATATTATCCGCCCGCC
>DFYN01000088.1:1472-9296 GCA_002383615.1 Anaerolineaceae bacterium UBA4081 | reverse complement strand
GCGCTGGCAAGACGACTTTAATGAATATCCTTTATGGTCTTTACCAACCGGATGAAGGGGAGATATTCGTCCATGGGAAAAAGGTCTCCATCCATTCCCCCACGGATGCCATTCGGGCAGGGATTGGCATGGTCCATCAGCATTTTATGCTTATTCCGGTTTTCACAGTCACCGAGAATATCATGCTGGGCGAGGAAAGTGTCAAATGGGGTGATTTCCTGGACCATCCTACGGCTGCTAAAAGGATTCAAGAGATTTCCAAAACCTACGGTTTGGAGGTCGATCCCGCGGCTCATGTGGGTGACCTGCCTGTTGGCATCCAACAACGGGTTGAAATTATTAAGCTACTGTACAGGGAAGCCAAGATTCTCATTTTTGACGAACCTACCGCCGTTTTAACTCCTCAGGAAGCGGATGAACTGTTCATAATCATGCGTGCCCTTGTGAAACAGGGTAAATCCATCATCTTTATTACCCACAAGCTGCGGGAAGTGCTGGATGTCGCTGACCGTATTATGGTTATCCGACGGGGCGCTGTGGTCGGTGAGGCTATCCCTGCTGAGGCGGACCGGAATTCTCTGGCAGCTATGATGGTGGGTCGCGCCGTTCAGCTGGAGGTTGAAAAGAAGGTTGCCAAACCCAAAGAGGTTATCTTAGAGGTCAGTGACCTGGTTGTGGCGGATTCTAAGAATCAGGTTGTTGTAGATAACGTCAGCCTGGATGTTCGTGCAGGCGAGATTGTTGGCGTCGCCGGGGTGCAGGGTAACGGACAAACTGAATTGGTGGATGCGTTGACAGGCTTGCATACGCCCGTCAGCGGAAAAGTCCACCTCTTGGGAACCGATATTACCCATTCCAACCCGCGAAAAATCACGGAGCTGGGCAGTGCGCATGTGCCAGAAGACCGGCAGCGGGTAGGATTGGTTCTTCCTTTCCCGGTTCAGGATAACCTCATCCTCTGTACTTACTACCTTCCTCCTTTCGCGAAAGGTGTTTCATTACAAAAACAAGTTATCCAACAAAATGCGAAACAATTGATTGAGCAATTTGACATCCGCACACCTTCAGCGGAGACAGCCGTCGGCTCGCTTTCGGGCGGCAATCAACAAAAAGTTATCATTGCCCGTGAATTATCGCGTCCTATCCAACTCTTGGTTGCCTCACAACCTACACGAGGTTTGGATGTTGGCTCTATTGAATATATTCACAGCCAAATTGTGAAAAAGCGGGATGAGGGTTGCGCTGTATTGTTGGTTTCGTGTGAATTAGATGAAATTATGGAACTATCGGACCGCATCGCGGTCATGTACCGCGGCAAGATTATTGCGGTCGTCAATGCTGACGAGGTCACAAAAGAACAGGTTGGTTTGATGATGGCAGGTATCATACCTGACAACCTGGGCGGACCTGTTGAGCATAAAGCGGAAATCACATTCTAACGGGGTGCAACTTGGCTGACAAACCTGAGAAAAAAGATGTTGGCAAGATATTCCTGGAGGAAGTGAACCGTCCTGCAGGTGAAAAAACGAAAAAAGGAAATGGACAGGCAGTACTGATACCCGTACTGGCAGTCATTTCTGGTCTAATCCTGGGCGCTATTTTGATTATCCTCACCACGGAAGAAGTGTATGCCGGGTTTGGTCGGGGTATCTTCGCCGGCTTAGGTGAAGCGTGGAAGGTTGTTTCCACAGCATACGTGGCATTATTCAAAGGCGCTGTGGGTGACCCGGTCCGTATCATTCAAGCGTTGCAATCCGGAGATGCCCTGGAGATTCGCCGATCATTTAATCCCTTCCTTGAGAGTCTGGTGGTTGCAACCCCTTATATTTTCGCTGGCTTGTCGGTTGCATTGGGCTTTCGGTCAGGTCTATTCAATATTGGCGCAGAGGGTCAGATCTACATGGGCGCCATATTTGCGACTTTCGTTGGGTATTCCGTACACGGTTTGCCTGCCTACATCCATATGCCCCTCGCATTCCTGGCAGGTGCAGCCGGTGGCGCCCTTTGGGGCTTTGTGCCGGGTTTCCTCAAAGCACGCACGGGCGGAAATGAGGTCATCAATACCATTATGATGAACTGGATTTCCTTCCGGCTGCTGGAATACTTACTCACCGGTCCGATGCAGCGCCCGGACTCAGGCGGCTCTCCCATCAGTCCGTTTATCTTAAGCACGGCTGAGATTCCCCAGTTCTTTGCCAAACCCATCCGATTTCACCTGGGATTTTTCATCGCTCTGGCAGTGGCATTGCTGGTTTACTGGTTCTTGTTTAAAACAACCTGGGGATTTAACCTGCGCACTGTTGGCGCTAATCCACAGGCTGGGCGCTATGCAGGTATGAATATCGTGCTGAGCACGATCATGGGCATGACGCTGGCGGGAGCTTTGTCTGGTATGGCTGGCGCGAATGAAATCCTGGCGGTCAACCGTACGCTTGCTTTGGGCTTCTCGCCTGGCTTTGGTTTTGACTCCATTGCTTTAGCTCTGTTGGGCGGGAGCACACCTGGTGGTGTCATATTAGCGTCCTTGTTATTTGGCTTCTTACGGAATGGCGCAACCAAGATGATGTTAGCGTCTAATATTCCAATTGATATCATTTCCATTTTGCAGGCGTTTATCATCATCTTCATTGCAGCTCCGGCGATTATCCGCACGATTTATCGGCTGAAGACCCCCAAACCGGAGAGCGAACCAGTTGTTGAGCCTGCTGCGCAAGCAGAAGGAGGACAATAATCATGGCAACTACCACGATTACCCGTCGAACCATTGAAGGAATCTCCCCAACCAGGCGCATCATCTATGGTGTCATTTTCCTGGTACTGGCGCTTATCATTTTGTTCATGTTCACTCTTAAGATGGATCCTGCAACGATTTCGACCATGGCGCTCACGCCTACCGGTGTCACTCGGGGTGCAGTTGGTGACCTGGTCTTTCCGGCTCTGCCTGCCATGATTGTCATGAATGCCCTGGTTGCCATCGCTGGTATCTACCAAATTGTGTGGGGATTTGGAAAGCGCACCAACCTGATCCTTGGTCTCACCTTCCTGGTATTCCTGATAACTTTCCTGATGTGGACAGCAGGCTCAAAGACGCTTTTCCTGGGCAGCTTGCTCTATTCAGGAATTACCCTATCCGTTCCGGTTATCCTGGGGGCGTACTCCGGTGTGCTCTCAGAGCGGGCGGGTGTGGTCAATATTGCGATTGAAGGCATGATGCTGATGGGCGCAATGATGGGCGCTTTGGTGGGCAGCCTGACTCAGAGTGCGTGGTGGGGGTTGGTTGGTGCAATTGTTGCGGCGGTCTTGTTGGCGTTATTGCATGGTTGGCTATCCATCAAGTACAAAGTGGACCAGATTATCAGCGGTACGGTCATCAACATTTTCGCCACCGGCATGACGTCGTATATCTCCTCCAAGTTCATGCAGCATTACGAACACCTGAATGGCACGCCCATCTTCCCTCGAACCCCTATTCCAGGTTTGGCGGATATTCCCTTGATTGGTCCCATCTTCTTCAACACAAACTTCTTTGTCTATTCAGTATTCGCGCTGTTGATCATCCTGCAATTGGCGATCTTTAAAACCCGCTGGGGCTTGCGTTTACGCTCTGTGGGTGAGCATCCAAAGGCAGCGGATACGTTGGGCATCAATGTCATTCGCACCCGATATATGGCAGTGATTTTGAGCGGTGTGGTTGCCGGTATTGCTGGCGCGTTCTTTACAGTTGGTTCGATTGGTCGCTTTGAAGAGATGATGACAGCGGGTAAAGGTTTTATCGGACTGGCAGCCATGATCTTTGGTAATTGGTCGCCGATTGGCGCCTTTGGCGCAGGTCTTCTATTTGGCTCGTTTGAATCGCTCGGTCCCTCATTATCCTTGCTGGGTAGCAAGATTCCATCTCAATTTGTGGGTATGCTGCCCTATATTGCCACAATGGTTATCCTTGCCGGCGTGGTTGGCAGAGGTCAAATGCCAGCAGCGGACGGAACACCGTACACGAAAGAGTAGGAATAACGAAGTCCAATCACTGCCCCCTGCTCAGCAAGGGGCAGTATTTTGAAGGTACTCGTGAATCAGGAGATTTAGATATGGCAACGATTGAAGTTGAGAATATTTCTAAGCGATTTGGTACCCAGATTGCTGTCGATGACGTCACTTTTTCTGTTGAACCTGGTGAAATATTCGGTTTATTGGGACCCAATGGCGCAGGAAAAACCACATCGTTGCGCATTATTTTGGATATCTTTAAGCCTGATTCAGGAACTGTAGCCATTCTTGGCGGAACCATGTCCGAGGATAAGAAAGACCGCATTGGTTATTTACCAGAGGAACGCGGTTTATACCAGGACATTCAACTTGAAAGCGGCTTGACCTACATGGCAACTTTGAAAGGTTTGTCCAAGCCGGAAGCGTCGCGGCGGGTGTCCGCCTATCTGGAACGATTTGACCTGGGTGAAGCGCGCAAGAAAAAGATCAAAGAACTCAGCAAAGGGATGCAGCAGAAAGCCCAATTGATTGTCACGCTGGTGCATCAGCCTGAGCTGATTATCATTGATGAGCCGTTTAGCGCCCTTGACCCGGTTAATACCCAGATGGTGAAGGACCTGCTGCGCGAAGAACGTAACAATGGCAAAGCCATCATTATGTGCACCCATCAGATGCATCAAGTGGAGGCATTATGCGACAGATTGGTTCTCATTCACAAGGGTAAGGTCATGCTTTATGGTAAGTTGGAGGAGATTCAACGCATGTATGCTGCACATGAGGTGATTGTGCGAACTTTAGTTGATCTGCCGACTGATTTGGCGGGCGTGGAGCGTGTGGAGCAGGAGAATAGCACAGCTCATTTGCAACTGGCACCAGGCACCAGCGCCCAGTCGGTGCTTCGTGAACTGGTCGAACGAAAAATACCTGTCGAGCAGTTTGAGATTGCCATGCCAACATTGGACGAAATCTTTATCCAGGTTGTGCAGGGGCAGGGAGAGTCCGCATGAGGAAGTTCTGGCTGGTTTTTTCACATGAATATGCGCGGCATGTGCTTCGTAAGCGCTTCCTGTTTGCCATTCTTTCAATGCCGCTTTTTGTGGTGGTCATCATCGTCATTGGATTCCTTTCTGTTTTTATCCAGTACAATGGCAAGCCAGTCGGGTATGTGGATGCCTTACCTGTTTTCGCCGCTCCTCAAATGCCACCAGAGAATGATTCGAGCACCCCACCAGTGGCATTTTTAGCCTACCCAGATGAAGCAGCTGCCACCGCAGCGCTCAAGCAAAAAGAAATCCAATCGTATTTTGTTATCCCGGCTGATTACATTGAGACCGGCAATATCCGCCTGGTGTCGCTCCAATCAACCGCCGTGAATGTCACGGATGCCGTTCGAAATTTCCTGCGGTACAACCTGATTCAAACCCAACCTTCAGATGTGGTGAATAGGTTGACGCAAGGAACCGAAGTAATTTTGCGTGCAGCCGACAACAGTCAATCCATGAGTGAAAATGATTGGATGTCCTTCGCTTTGCCTTTGCTGGCGGGCATCCTTTTTGTGATTGCAGTCAATACCTCTGGTGGTTACTTACTTCAGGCAGTGGTCGAGGAGAAAGAAAACCGGACGATGGAAATCATCATCACCTCTGTTTCACCCGACCAACTCATGGCGGGAAAAGTGTTGGCAGATCTGTGTGTAGGTTTGACTCAACTCTTCTCCTGGTTGTTATTTGTGTTGCTTGGGATTTTGGTTGCCGGGCGCTTCCTGCCATTTGCCCTGAATATTTCAATTGCGCCGGGTTTCGTTGCGTTGATGGTGGCAACTCTCCTGCCGGCTTTTGTTTTAGTTGCCGCCTTGATGGCAATTGCCGGCGCGATGACGACTGATTCACGGGAAGCCCAGCAGGTGGCAGGCTTGTTAACCCTCCCCATCTTTATCCCTTATTGGTTTACCACGCCGTTATTATCCAACCCCAATAGTCCATTAGCCATTGGCTTAAGTTTGTTCCCTCTCACGGCGCCCGTAGCGCTGCCATTGCGCGCTTCTGTTGCCCAAATCCCGGTCTGGCAGAATGTGCTGGCTGTTTCTCTACTGACCTTGTTTGCCGCTGCAGCGCTATGGCTGGCTGCGCGTGTTTTCCGGATGGGCATGCTGCAGTACGGTAAACGATTGGAATGGCGTGAAATCTTCAGCCGTAACAGCGGGAGGGTTTGATGCATAAGACCTGGCTCGTGTTAAAAAATGAATTTCGGACAGTCGTTTTACGACCGTCTTTTCTGATCATGCTGGTACTCATTCCCCTGGCGGGCTTCCTGGTTACCTACATCATCGGATTAGTCCAAACTTCGCCTGAGACTTCAGCGGCACAAACCGTTGAGAATATATTCACATCTCCCCAAGGCAATTTGCCTGAAGGATTTGTAGACCACTCCGGTCTCATCAACACCGTTCCGAATGAAATCAGCTCAATCCTGATGCAATTTCCTTCAGAAGCAGACGCACACGACGCCTTGATGGGAGATAGAATTCAGGCTTACTACATCATTCCAGAAGATTACATTGCAAGCGGGCAGGTCGTGGCGGTTCGCAAGGAAGTCAATCCCATCCAGGGTTTTGAGCAATCTGGCGTGATTGAGATATTAATTGCGCATAACTTATTGGGTAGCGATCCCATGCTTGCCCAGCGTTACCTGTCACCTGCACAAATTAAGACGGAATCATTGGAGCCACAGCCAGTCCAACGCGAACAAGGTGTTTTAGCATACTTTTTACCGTATATTGTCACATTTTTGTTCTATTTCGTAATCATCAGCTCTGCCAGTTTGATGCTGAGCAGTGTGACAAATGAGAAGCAAAACCGCATGATGGAAATCTTGATGACCTCTGTTTCCCCGGTGCAATTGTTGACTGGCAAAATAATCGCACTGGGCGCAGCCGGATTGCTGCAGACAATGGTTTGGAGCAGCGCGGGATTACTGTTATTGCGCATAAGCGGTCGCGTATTTTCCCTACCGCCGGAGTTTCAATTACCGGTCAGCATTCTGGTTTGGGGTGCGTTATTCTTTGTATTTGGTTATGCAGTTTTTGGAGGGTTGATGGCTGCAGTAGGTGCGTTGGTTCCCAACCTGAAGGAAGCCTCACAAGCCACCACGATAATTATCCTGCCTATGGTTGTGCCCTTAGTACTTCTGAACGCACTCATCAATACCCCCAACAGCGGATTATCTGTTGTCCTCAGTTTGTTCCCATTAACCTCTCCCGTCAGCATGATGACACGATTGGCAGCTACTTCGGTGCCATTCTGGCAGGTTGCCCTGGCGCTGTTATTGTTGGCAGGGACAGCAGTCCTGGTTGTGCGGGGGGCGGCAGGGATGTTTAGGGCTCAAAATCTGCTCGTGGGGCAAACATTCAAACTCAAAACTTTTCTTTTGGCGCTGGTTGGGAAGGCTTAGGCGTACCTTACACTCTCGTAAGTATTCAGCCCGGTTAATTGACAAGCCGGGCTGATATCTTATAATCTAAACAGCGTGATTCTTGCGATTCGTAGAGAGAGATACCAGTGAATAAATCAAAAACCTTCATATTGATAGCAATATTATGCCTTACCGTTGCAATCCTTTCGGCATGTTCCACAAATAGCGCCGTGGTTATCCAACAGGAGGAGGACTATGTTCCCCTGAAAGTGGTTGCGCCGGATTGTTTTTACGGTGGACAGATTAAGTCAATTGAAGCGCTTAATCGTGATACGGTTCAATTCACATTATGTAACCCGGATGCTGCCTTCCTGGCAAAACTGGCTTCGCCATCATTCTCTATCATTGATTCTGAATCACTGGATGCTG
>DFYN01000088.1:0-1436 GCA_002383615.1 Anaerolineaceae bacterium UBA4081 | reverse complement strand
TATTCTGCTGATGCCAATACCCGCCTGCTAAACTTGCGCGGTGGTCGCGGTCAGGGGATGGATGCGCTCAGTTCGAAAGATTATGACAACCTTCGGACGAACGAAAATTACAACATCATTTTCCGCCCATCTTTAAGTTTTTACTATTTGGGCATGAACCATTCCCTTACGCCATTCAATAACCAATCTATTCGGCAAGCATTTGCCCAGGTGCTGGACCGTGACGTTCTCCTAAAAACATACTTCTCGCGAGGCTCAACCAGAGCGGATCAAGTTCTCCCATCCAATCTTAAACCCGGCTATACTGAAGGTCTATTATGGTACGATATCCGCCCACTGGATGCACAGTCTCTTCTAACCGCGAATGGCTATGACTTTAACCAGGTCATTCCGCTTTACTATTCCAGTGAGCAAAATAATGAACTGCTTGATCCCGATGGATTGGCAAGCGCTATCAGAGATGCCTTTGCGGCAATCCAAGTCAATATTGTGCCGACACCTGTCGCTTCTGATGAACTGAAGCGCATGATAGATAATGGAGAGGCTATATTTTACCTTGCCAACTTAAAAGGCACGTATATTGATGCTGCCAGTTTGGTCTCACCATTATTTATTGAGAATCCAAATTGGTTGGGTGGCGCTTTCTTAGACTTACAGGTGGACGCCTTGGGCGCCAACCGTGCAATCGACAATCTATCCCGACAAGAGCGGTACGATACATTTAACCATGGTGTTTATGACTCAGCGCCCATCATTCCTCTGGCGCATGCTGCCAGTACGGTCATGTTCAATGCAAATATCGAAAACGTGGCTGTTAACGCATTATTTGAAAACTATGAAGAAATGACCCGTCCAGATCGGATTCTTACTTTTATTCAATCCCGTGAGCCGCAAAGCCTATGGCCTGGAGACGAGGCAGATCCTGATACACTGCGGGTTAACCGGTTAGTGTATGACACACTTGTCAAGTATGATAATACCGGCTCAAGTATAGTGCCATCGCTTGCTGAATCTTGGGAAGCAAACGATGTGTTGACAGTTTATACATTCAACCTCCGTTATGCTGTCAAATACTCGAACGGAGCGACCTTGGATGCCAACGATGTGGTTGCCTCGTTTGCCGCTTTGTGGGATGCTTCAAACCCGAATCATAAAGGTCGCACGGGTGAGTTCGCGGTATTCAAGAACTGCTTTGGCGGTTTTCTAAACGCGGGACAATAACAAATTTCATGCGCTCCAACAGAAACCGCCGAAGCAGACGCTTCGGCGGTTATTCCTTAATTTAATTTGAACCTTTATTTAGCAGAAAGGAGAATTAGATGGATTATTACTGTGATGCTCCTTTGTCTTTTCTGGTGAGAGTTATTCGGGGCAGCTGCTATGCACAACACTGAGGCATTAAATTCTTTTTAGGAAACATTCATATCATCCGGGCG
>DFYN01000083.1:5055-5206 GCA_002383615.1 Anaerolineaceae bacterium UBA4081 | reverse complement strand
TATTCAAAAGTTCACAGCGGATGGTACCTTTGTTACCCAGTGGGGCACGTTTGCGGGAGACATACCAGATGGATTCTGGGGACCCCGCGCCATTGCCATTGATAATTACGGTAGGCTGATGATCACCGACACTGGCAATAAACGGGTCGCT
>DFYN01000083.1:0-4991 GCA_002383615.1 Anaerolineaceae bacterium UBA4081 | reverse complement strand
GACAACGGTTCAACATATTACTCCATTCAGCAATGGGATGTCGTTGGTTGGGAAAGCGAATCCACAGAAAATAAACCCTACATCACAGTGGATGTCAATGGTCACGTCTTCATCAGCGACCCTGAGGCTTTCCGGGTGCTTGAATTTGACCCCACGGGTCAAATGGTTCGCGGTTGGGGACAGTACAGCAATTCCACCGACGGGTTTGGCATGCCGGTTGGTGTGGTGTCAGATCCGGACGGCAAAATCTGGGTAGTGGATAAGGGCAATAACTGGCTCGTTCGGTTTGTCCTACCGTAATGCTGCATGAATCAACACCGCCCCTATAAAACAGGGGCGGTGTTTTGTTCCACAATTTAGTGGGTTTAACTGATAGGTCGCTTGGATGAGATTAATATCCGACTGAGGATAAAGCTGACCACACTGACAATCAACGCGCCCAAAAATGCGTAAATCCAATTGTCAATGGTAAAGCCAATCCCAAAGGACCTACCAATTGCGCCGGTGATGACAAACATCAACCAGTTGACCAGCAGGGTGCCCAAACCAAGGGTTAGTATGATGATAGGGCAGGCTAATACACTCACCAGTGGTCGAATGATGGCATTCACCAGACCAAAAATAAGCGCTAATAACACCCATGCCACAATGTTGTTGTTCTGCATCTGAATATGGGGTGATAACAGCGCAACAGCCGCCCAAAGGGCAACAGCGTTGATGAGTACGCGCATTATAAAGCGAAACATCGTTTATCTCCTTTTCAATACTATCTACGCAAGAATACTGCTTCCAGTTTCAGGATGGAGACGAATTTCCATCCAAATCAGGGTGTTGTGCCAACGCCAACCAGTCGCCTGGAAGGCTTCAACTGCTCGACCGGCAGGATAATTAACGGTCAGAGGCTTGCGTCGGCGTCGCAAAGCATACACCACTTCCGGGAGCAGGGCACGAATGGCTGCATCTTCGGATTCGGGCGGTGCCGCCAACCAGACTGGGTCAGTTGGAGAAGTGGACGGCTCCCAGGAAGCCACACCCAGCAACCGGTGTTCCCAGCGCGCAGACCAACTGCGGAAAGGCAAATCTCCCAGGATTGCCTTTATGGTTGGAACCAACCCCGGTTTCAGCCGTTCCGCATCGAATCCCAGATTCCAGGCAACATCCGCTGGGTAGGTTGTTTCGAGCCATTCCTGCTGAGGCAGCCAATCCTCATTCCTACGGTTCGTGACTCTTACATCGGGAACCTGAAGGTGTGACAATGCCTTGCCCGGTTCAGCCAACCAGGTTGTCCGCCGACTGCGTTCAACAAATCCTAGCTGGCGGTAAAGATGCTCTGCTGCAGGGTTATCATCCCTCACCTGCAGCCACACCTCGTCGAAACCCTGAACCCTGGCACTGGCAATGCCCTGCTCGGTCAGGGCACGTCCGATCCCTTTACGGCGGTATTCGGGTAAAACCGCCACATTTGCAATCAACATGACATGCTTGCCCTGCTTGCGATGCGGGATGAGTGTCAGGTTGCCGACGATGCGTCCATCCTGTTCCCAAACCCAACCATTGAGGGGCACCGCGTAACGGTCTGGCATGCGCTCGTTTTGCCCCAGGAAACGGGCATAATTCGCCATGCGCCGGATGTAACGCACGTAATCACGACCGTCTTTATCCAATGTTGTGGAAAAGCAGGTGTCAATCAAATCCGCCACAGCATCCAAATCTCGGCGCAAGTCAACCGCCCGCATATGAAGATTGGCATCCGACATGCACTCATTTTACCTGAAATCAAAAAACGTTGGATGTAATCAAGGGTTCAGACCTTGAACCTGGTCAGACTCATCACACCTTGTTTGAAAACTTTTATAAAAGATTAATACCTGAATGCTATAATCACTCTGACAGAGAGACTGTCAAACAGGAAGGATGGTTACATCTTATGATGAGATTTGATCGATTTACCGAACGCGCCCAGGAGGCTGCCCAGCGGGCTGCCGATATTATTCAGCGTTACGGTCATACCCAAATTGACACGGAACACATGCTGCTTGCCCTCATTGAGCAACCCCAGGGTGTGGTTCCGCAAATTCTTGAAATATTGAAGGTGGATGGCACGATTCTCGCGGAACGGCTCGACCAGGTATTACGTGCCAGCCCCAAAGCAACCGTATATGGGAGCGGCGCTGGTTCAATTTTTATAACACCGCGTGTCAAGCGGATTATTGACCTTGCCAATGAAGAAGCAAACCGGCTAAAAGACGAATATATCTCCACCGAGCATATATTCCTGGCTATCCTATCCGAACGTAATACGCCTGCATCGCGGGTGCTGGAAAGCGCCGGCGTGACCCGTGAACGTGTGAACGAAGCCATTCAACAACTGAGAGGTGGACAACGGGTGACCGACCCGCAGGCAGAAACCCGCTTCCGTACCCTGGAAAAATTCTCGCGAGACCTGACCCAAATGGCACGCGAGGGCAAACTGGACCCGGTCATTGGGCGTGATAAGGAAATCCTGCGGGTTATGCAAATCCTTTCCCGCCGTACCAAAAATAACCCGGTCTTGATTGGCGAGGCTGGTGTCGGCAAGACTGCCATTGTGGAAGGTCTGGCACAGAAAATTGCCACCAGCGACGTACCAGAAATCTTGATGGGCAAGCGGGTGGTGTCCCTGGATTTAGGCGCCATGATTGCGGGTTCTCGTTTCCGCGGTGAGTTTGAAGAGCGCCTCAAATCCTCCATCGAAGAAGTGCAACGCAGTGGAGGCGAGATTATCCTTTTCATTGATGAGTTGCACACGGTGGTCGGTGCAGGCGCTGCCCAAGGTGCCATGGATGCTTCCAATATGCTCAAACCAGCCTTGGCACGTGGCGAGTTGCAATGCATTGGTGCAACCACCCTGGATGAATTCCAGAAGCATATTGAAAAGGACTCTGCCCTGGAGCGCCGCTTTGCGCCGGTTTTCGTAGATGAACCCAGTGTAGACGATACCATCCAGATGCTGTATGGCTTGCGTGACCGCTATGAAGCACACCATAAAGTACACTTCTCCGATGAAGCACTGGTGGCTGCGGCACGCCTGTCTGCCCGCTATGTGACCGACCGGCGTTTACCGGATAAAGCCATTGACCTGATGGATGAAGCAGCAGCGAAATTACGGGTGGCGCTGTTCTCATTGCCCCCTGAATTAAAGAAAATGAAGTTGGAATTGGACCGCCTCACTGCCGAGGAAGAACAAGCTGGCATTGAGCGCGATTACGAACGGGCAGCCCGCAAGAAAGCCGAACGACTGCGCCTCGAAACCGAATTCAACCTGCACCGCGACCAGTGGGAAGCAGAACACAAGCTGGACGAGGTCGTGGATGTAAACGATATTGCCGACGTGGTGGCACAATGGACTGGCATTCCCGTAGCTCAAATGATGGAAACGGAAGCCGAGAAATTGCTGCACATGGAAGACCGGTTGCATGAGCGCATCGTAGGTCAAGAGCAAGCCATCCACGCCATTGCGGACGCCATTCGCCGCTCCCGCTCCGGTTTGAGTGACCCACGCCGTCCGATTGGCTCATTTATCTTTATCGGTCCGTCTGGCGTAGGCAAGACCGAACTGGCTAAAGCCCTGGCTGAGTTTATGTTTGGTGATGAGGAAGCCCTCGTCCGGTTGGATATGAGCGAATATCGCGAACAGCACACCGTCAGCCGATTGTTTGGCGCACCGCCGGGTTATGTTGGCTACGAAGAGGGCGGTCAACTGACCGAAGCGGTCCGCCGCCGCCCCTATCGGGTCATCCTCTTTGATGAAATTGAGAAAGCCCATCCGGAAGTCTGGAATGCCCTGCTGCAAATCTTGGACGATGGTCGCCTGACGGATGGACAGGGACGCGTGGTGGACTTCCGTAATACCGTGCTGATTATGACCAGCAATTTGGGAACGGAATTTGTGCGTCGCGGCGGTACGCTTGGTTTTGCTGTGGAAGATTCCACCAGCGAAGACAAGGAAGCCAACGAGAAGATACAATCTGCGCTCAAATCGACCTTCCGCCCCGAGTTCCTGAACCGGATTGATGAAATCATCTTGTTCTCACCCCTTTCCCAGGAACAGATGTTTGAGATTGTGGACTTGCAGATGAAAGAAGTTGCCCAGCGGCTGCAGGAGCATGGCTTGCAGGTAACCCTCAGTCCGGCAGCCCGAGAATGGCTTTCAAAGGTTGGTTTTGATCCCTCCTTTGGCGCTCGTCCGCTACGCCGTGCCTTGCAAAAATATGTGGAAAGCCCCTTATCCATCACGCTTCTATCGGGTGAATTTGTGAATGGAGATACCGTCCTGGTGGATTTGGATGAGTCGGGTGAGAAAGTGACTTTCCGCAAGGTAGAAAAAGGCTAATACCAATCCACTCATATTCTTAGGAGTTAGCATACACAAATCACAGGCAGCTGCCTGTGATTTGTTTTACGGAACAATCTTTACCTGCAGAGCGTCATGTAATAAGAGGATTCATTCAATGAAAATCAAGATGATGGCGGTTATGACTAGTCTCATATTTGGATTATTAGGATGCAATCCAATTTCTGATCAGGTATCCCCTGACCAGACACCAGTCCTGATAGAACCCACAGCCAAACCAGACTATACCCCGCAACCCAGCCTGACTCCAACATTGAATGAAAATGCTCCGAAGCCGGATGATTCCAGGCTGATGCATGGACCAGCATTTCTGGATAGCGCTGAATTTGTTCTTGTTGGCGCTCAATATCAACTTCATTTAGTTGGCAGCACGCCCACGCCCTGTCACATGCTGCGNNGATGTGCTGGCGCCTTTTGATGTCCAAGTTCCTCTGGGAACTGACCTGGTCGGCAACTTTTCAGTTTGGGTCAATGGACAAGATATCGGTCAAATCCAAGTGCCTGTAGTAGATTAATGACGAGTTAGAGGAGGCTTTTCAATGAGAGGTATCCGGTTATTACTAATTGTTATGATAAGCATCAGTCTGGCAGCCTGCGC
>DFYN01000107.1 GCA_002383615.1 Anaerolineaceae bacterium UBA4081 | reverse complement strand
GGGTCCGCCAGGGCTTTGAAGCTTTCCGCCATGGTGATGATGGTCTCTTCCGACAGTAATTCGTCCAATTGGCTCAAATCAATCAAATTGTGATCTATCATTACTTATCCTTGAATATGTGAGCACTTATTCATATATTAAATATAACCAAATTATTTGAATTGTCAAGCAAAAGGTGGGATAAGCAAAAATGACCGAAGTGTGCTTAAATAAATAACCTTGTATGCACCATCCTTAATTGGAGCATCATCATCCAAACCTGCAGAACTTCGTTCAAATCAATCATCACACAATAATTTTCATATAAGTTACCTGCACCTTTTTGGTAAATCAGCCAGAAGATATGACAAAATAGTTACTAAATTCGTTTGCATACAATATTGCTCCTTGCAGGAAAACAATTTTATTGTTAAACTTACAAGGTAATTTGTGATAACAGCGATCATTACAATTGCCTGATCAATACAACAGTTAACCACTACAAAAATATTAGAGATGATAGAAAAGCAAGAGACAACAGACGATAGTGACAGTCCTTTAGGCGACCAAGATAGATACTTAGACGGGTCATGCACGGTATAAATTAAGCACACAAATCATCCTCAGAAGATGACAGGAGCTTGATTTATCCCGAGCTCCTGTTTTCATTTCTCCTCCGGTTGCTGCTAGATAAGAAGCCAAAAGGTGCCTGGAAAGAGGTGAGAGATGATTTACTTTAGCCAATTGATCAACCAGAACGTTTGGGATGGTTTTGGCAATATTGTGGGGAAATTAGAAGATGTTCTCATTGATGCAACTGAGAAGAAAATGCCGCCCATTGTGGCGCTTTCGCTTAAGAAAAACGCTGCAGGAATTGAATTTATCCCGGCAAACCAGATTGCCAGCCTTTGGCCCAGCATCACCCTGAAAGTCGGAAAAGATCGAATTAAACCCTTCAAACCTTCTGGTCATGAATTACCCCTGCTCGATCGCGTCCTGGATCAGCAAATTGTGGATACGGAGGGAAAACGCCTGGTACGCGTCAATGACCTGCAATTAGCTCTGGCTCGCGAACAATTTGTTCTGACAGGGGTGGATGTCAGCGGCACAGGGCTTCTCCGGCGGCTGGGCTTAGAGAAAATCGGAAAAGCAATCGGGGGAGTCATCAAAAAGGCGCCAGGTACTGTTGTCATTCCCTGGGAATTTGTGGCTTCCATTGAGCACGATGACCCGCTGCGTTTGAGTGTGTCACAACACAAAATTGTAAAAATGCCACCCGCTGATATTGCTGCCATTGTGGATGAACTCGATCGGCACACCACAACCGCCCTGCTGGAAGGCTTTGCTAACCAAGACCTGGCAGACACGCTGGAAGAAAGCTCACCCGGCTTACAAATGGCTATCCTCTCCAACCTATCCCCTGAACGGGCAGCCGACATCCTGGAAGAAATGGACCCTGATGAAGCTGCTGACCTGCTGGCAGATTTACCAAACCACACCAGTGAATCTCTCCTCAACCTGATGGAGAAAGACGAAGCCCTCGAGGTTCGCAACTTATTGGCTTACCCAGAAGATACAGCAGGCGGCATCATGACCACAGAGTTTGCCCATGTGCCAAGCAACCTGACCGTTCAAGAAGCCATTGACTTTCTCCGTCAATCGGAAGATGCCCATGAAGATGAAATTATGTACTATGTTTACATCCTTGACGAGGCAAATCGCTTAAAAGGTATGGTAACCTTGCGCGACCTGGTGATGGCGGATCCTCAGAACAGCCTGCGCCAGTGGGAAGAAGGGGATCAGATTACCGTCGAGCCGTTGACGCCTGAAAAAGAAGTGGCTTATCAGATCGCAAAATACAACTTGCTGTCCATCCCGGTCATTAACCCGGACAGTAACGAAATGCTGGGAATCGTGACCGTTGATGACGCCGTGGACATTGTCCTGCCAACAGCCTGGAAGAAACGTCTGCCAAGGTTGTTCTGAAATTATTGGAGTAGATGAATATGAAGAAATTCAGAGTGCCGGGTTGGGTTCGTCGGATTGGCATTTACCTGGCAGTCCTCGGACCCGGATTGATCACAGCCAGCGCAGATAATGATGCCCCGGGTATTGCCACTTATTCCATGGCTGGCTCAACCTATGGGTATCAGTTCCTTTCCATTATCCTGATTGTCACCATTGGGGAGATTGTCATCCAGGAAATGGCAGCCCGCATGGGCGTTGTCACTGGCAAAGGCACTGCCGACCTGATCAGGGAAAGATTTGGGGTGAAGATCACTGCTTTCGCCATGCTTGCCCTGCTGGTCGCCAATCTCGGTACCACCGTCGCACAAATTGCTGGCATCGCTGCCTCTGCCGAGCTGTTCGGCATCAGCCGCTACATTGCTGCGCCACTGGCGGCAATCCTGGTCAGTGTGTCTGTATTGAAGGGCTCCTATAAGGTGATCGAAAAGTTCCTTCTGGTTTTGTCCTTATCAGCCCTCAGCTACGTGGCAACTGTTTTTATGATCAATCCACCTTGGGGCGAAGTCTTAAGGTCAACGGTTACACCCCAATTCACCTTCGATAACAATTTCTTGATTGCAATGCTTGCAACAGTAGGTACCACCATCACCCCCTGGGGCATCTTCTATATGCAAGCCTCTGTTGCAGATAAGGGACTGGCAATCAAGGATTATCGGTATACAAAACTGGATGTTGTATTTGGCGCCGCCTGGGGAAATATCATTTCAGCTTTCATCATCATCGCCACAGCCGCCACGCTATTCATCAACGGTATTGTGGTTGAAAGTGCAGAACAAGCAGCCCTGGTGCTTTCGCCCCTGGTAGGGGATGCAGCCAAGATCTTATTCTCGGCAGGTTTGCTGGGAGCGTCGCTGCTGGCAGTCTCCGTGCTGCCCCTTTCGACAACCTATGCATTTTGCGAAGCCTTTGGCTTCGAGCGCGGTCTGAATAGAAAATTCAAGGATGCACCGGTGTTTTATGGCATCTATACAGGCATTATTGCCCTGAGTGTATTGATCGTGCTCATACCGGGGGTTCCGCTGTTTCCCTTGATGTGGCTATCCCAATCCCTCAACGCCCTCCTTCTTCCCATTATGCTGGTTCTGGTGCTCAGGCTCAGCAACAATGAAAAACTGATGGGAAATTGGAAGAACAAGGGAATACAGAACATCTTTGCCACCGGTCTCACACTCTTTATCAGTTTGATCGCGATCGCGTTCCTGGTCACATCCTTTTTCGAATTACGAGGGTAGCAGCGGCAGAATGTGCCAGCCATAACCCTGTCCGATTATGGCATATTTGCCAGAGCAAAGGTCCACATATCGGAAAATTCTTCGATCAGCTTGGCGGTGGGCTTGCCCGCGCCGTGCCCTGCTCGTGTCTCAATGCGGATCAGCACCGGTGCCTCGCCAGCCTGAGCCTGCTGCAGTTTGGCGGCAAACTTGAAGCTGTGGGCAGGAAAAACCCGGTCATCATGGTCACCGGTCAGCACCATTGTGGGCGGATAAGCCACGCCCTCCCGGATGTTGTGATAGGGGGAATAGGCAAGGATCTTCTCAAAGTCCTCGGGGTCATCCGGCGACCCATAATCCGAAACCCATGCCCATCCGATGGTGAACTTGTGGAAGCGCAGCATATCCAGCACGCCCACATTCGGCAAGCACACGCCAAACAAATCGGGTCGCTGGGTCATACAGGCGCCAATCAGCAGCCCCCCGTTGCTGCGCCCACCGATCACGAGTTTATCTTTGCAGGTATAGCCACCCGAAATCAGGTACTCTGCTGCCGCGATGAAATCATCAAAGACATTCTGTTTGTTGTGTTTCATCCCGCCTTCATGCCACTCTCGGCCGTATTCCCCGCCGCCCCGCAGGTGCGCCTGGGCGTAAATCCCGCCCATCTCCATCCACACCAGGTTAGGCACGCTGAAAGCAACCGGCAGCGAGATATTGAAACCACCATAACCATACAAATAGGTAGGCACATCACCGGTCATTTGGATATCTCTGAGGTGGCTGATATACATGGGCACACGGGTGCCGTCCTTGCTCCGGTAAAAGACCTTCTCCGTCACATAATCTTCCGGGTCAAAAGCCAGGTCCGGCGAGCGGAAAATAGCGCTTTCCTTCGTGTGCACATCAAAATGGTAAACCGTGCCAGGCATGTTGATGGATGAGAACTTGTAAAATGTCTCCGGGTCATCACTGCGGCCGCTGAACCCGAGCACCATACCCAATCCTGGCAATGCCAGTTGACCGTCTGGTGTCCCATCCACTTGATAGAAACGCACCTGGTGGGCAGCGTCGTGCAGATAGGTGCACACAAAACGCTCACCCACAAGGTCCGCCGTTTCCAGTTTATCGCCATCTTCCGGGATCAGCTCCTGCCAGGATTCAGGCTCTGGCTGGTTGAGATCGACTGCTACCACCCGGTTTTGCGGCGCGTTCTGATCTGTTTGAAAGAAGAAGCGTTCGCCGTCATTGCCAACCAGCATATATTCTGCGTCGAAATCCGGCAGCAATTCCACCACCTCTGCCTGTGGATCGGAAAGGTCGAGGTAAAACACCGCATTTTCAGACGCTGTCCCATGCCAGACATAAATGATCAGGTAGCGTCCATCCTCGGTCACCTCGCCGTTGAAACCCCACTCCTTCTGGTCCGGGCGCTGGTAAATCAGGCGGTCTTGTGATTGATCCGTGCCCAGGCGGTGATAGTAGAGCTTCTGGTAATAATTCGCCTGCTTCAAAGCTGCACCCTCAGGCGCATCATACCGGCTGTAATAAAAGCCATGGCTCTCTAAATCCCAGCTGGCACCAGAAAACTTGATCCACGAAATCGTATCCTCCAGGTCCTGCCCATCATCCACCTGCCGTACGTACCAGGTTTGCCAGTCCGAGCCGGCATCTGCCAGCCCATAAGCCAGGTAGCGCCCATCCCGGCTGATGGCTGCGCCGCTCAATGCCACGGTGCCATCCTCCGAGAGCGTGTTGGGGTCGATCACTAACGCAGGCTCATCGTCCAGGTTCTTCATCCAATAGAGCACATCCTGGTTTTGCAGACCGTCATTGAACAGGAAGAAATAGCGCCCGCCTCGCTTGAAGGGTGACGAATATTTCTCATAATTCCATAATTCCGTCATCCGCTGCTGGATTTGCTTGCGAAGCGGCGATTGATCCAGGTAATCAAAGGTGAGCTGGTTTTGTGCCTCAATCCAGGACTGAATTTCCTCACTATCCAGGTCTTCCATCCAGCGGTAGGGATCGGGCACCTGTTGGCCATGGAGCACTTCGACCAGGTTTTCGGTGCGTGTGGGGGGATAGGTATAACTCATGGGCGTCTCCCAATTCATACTTGTTGATAGTTGGCAATATATTTGAATACTTCCGCCGTTAGCCGGGCATCATCCACCGCCCGATGCGAATTGGGCAGCGCAATCCTGCAGGCGGCACCGGCAGCTTCCAGCTTGTGCAAACGATAACCCCTGCTTCGCCGGCTGTTCTCCCCATAAAATGCCGCATACAGGTTCATTACGCAAAAAAAGTAATTATCCCTCAATGTCCAATCCAACCATTGGCTCTGGTGAGTCTGCTTCATCAGCCGCAGGTCAAACTCGGCGTTATACATACCCACAAAGCGATTCTCCAGAACTTGATGCAGGTCCTCCCAGATATCCCTCCAGCTGGGTTTGTCCGCAACTGCTTCTTCAGTGATGCCGTGCACCGCGATCGAATCAGGTGGAATGGGGATAGCGGGTTTGATGAGCGATTCGAACAAAGTCTCCCCTGCCAGGTTCACCACGCCAATTTCAATCACCACATCATTTGCTGAAAAGCCGGTGGTCTCTGTGTCGAGAAAGATCGGGTCATAAGCCAGAATCTTGCGGGCACGCTCTGTCACTCTACGATCGGCAATCGGAAACATTTTTGAACCTCATTCATTGATTGTGAATAGTCCGCTGAAAGTTTACCCCATTTTTGCCACTCTTACCGGATAAGGTTAAAGCCTTGCAGCGCCTGGTAGATGGCAAACCCGAGCAGCACAACAGCAGAGACCAGCAAAGAAGTCTTTCGCACCTTTTCGCCCATGCGGCGCGTGGTGGCAAACAGCAAGATCAGGAG
>DFYN01000121.1:195-3718 GCA_002383615.1 Anaerolineaceae bacterium UBA4081 | reverse complement strand
TACGAACCGCTGTTAGCCTTTGAAGTTGGCGGCGCGGCAGTCGTTCCCGGCTTGGCTGAGAAATTCGAATCCAATGCCGATTTGACTGAGTGGACCTTCACCCTCCGCCCGGGCGTTGCCTTCCATAATGGCGCCACGTTGGACGCTAACGATGTGGTTGCCACCTATGCATCCATCTGGGATGCCAAGAATCCCGCTCACAAGGGTCGCACGACAACCTTTGAGTACTTCACAACCTTCTTCGGCGCTTTCCTGAACGCCGAGTAAGCGGTTTTCCTCAACCGCAAGTCCAAACGGGCGCTGGCAACAGCGTCCGTTTATTTTTTTGAACCACGAACCCCGCACCCCTTTCAGGGTGCATCCCATAAAGGGCGCAAACACCGCGAAACCGCAAGGGGGCGCATCCCATAAATGGACGCAAACACCGCGAAAACCTGCGGACACGAAGTACGCAAAGAAATGCAAGAAATTATTCCTGGCTCAATAATTGCGATTATCCACTAATTACATAAACCTAATCACTGATTGCTAATCTCTAATTGCTAGCAGCTAACCGCTAACCGCTAACTGCTANNCTAAGCACTGATTGCTGAACGCTAATCGCTAGCCGCTATCCGCTAAGGTATAATAACCCCCATGGGATTTGGACGCGGGCTGGCTGCAGAAGCTTATGACCGCCAGTATTCAGACCGCACACTGCTGCGGCGGATGCTGGCTTATTTTCGTCCCCAGCTTGGGCGGTTAACGGTCATAACATTGATGACGCTGCTGATTGCCACCCTGGGCGCGCTGCAGCCTATTGTGGTTGCCAATGGGGTGGACCGATTGCAACAGGAACCGGCGAATCCCGCCAGTTTATGGACGGCATTATGGGTTCTGTTGATTGGCGTCAGCTCCTGGTTCGCCAACTGGCTGAGGCGCCGGCAATCGGTGCGGGCGGTCACACAGGTGGTGGCGACGCTGGCTACGGACGCTTTCCGCGCCTCCACTGAACACGATTTGAGCTTTTATGACACGTTTTCCAGTGGCAAGATTGCCTCCCGCATCACCTCAGACACGCAGGATTTTGGGCAGCTGGTTACCCTGGTGGCAGATACGATGTCACAACTTGTCGAAGCGCTCATATTAGGTGTGGTGCTGGTGCGCATTGATGCAAAGCTATCGCTTTACATCTTTGCCTTGATCCCCATTGTGCTGGCTTTTGCTCTTTTTTACCGACACCTGGCGCGCAAGGTGGTGCGGGTAGGTATGCGCGCCATTGCCAATGTTAATTCCGCCATCAAAGAAACCATTGGCGGTATTGCCGTAGCTAAGAATTTCCGCCAGGAAAGCAGCATCTACCGCGATTTCGATGAAGCCAACCGCACCTCCTATCAAGTGAATGTCAAGCGGGGCTTGACCCTCACCATCATTTCCCCGTTGCTGAATACGATTGGGGGTGTTGCCACAGCAATCATGGTGTACGCGGGTGGTATGAGTGCAACCGCCGGCGCGATTACCGTGGGAGCGTGGTACCTCTTTTTACAAAGCCTGGACCGTTTCCTGATGCCGGTCATGAGCCTGACATCTTTTTGGACGCAAATCCAAAACGGATTATCCGCTTCTGAGCGGGTGTTTGCCCTGATTGACGCCGAAAGCGATGTAAAGCAAACCGACTCCCAACCAGTGCCAGTGCTGAAAGGGCAAATGGATTTTGAACATGTGGCGTTCCAATACAAATCTGGCGAAGCAGTGCTGACTGATTTTGACCTGCACATCCAGGCGGGCGAAACAGTGGCGTTGGTGGGGCATACTGGTGCAGGCAAGTCCTCGGTAGTTAAGATAGCTGCGCGCTTTTATGAATACCAATCGGGATGTGTGCGGGTGGACGGCATGGACATCCGTGCGTTTGAGTTGGCAGCCTACCGCCGGCAGCTGGGAATCGTCGCCCAGACACCGTTCCTATTCTCAGGCAGCGTGGCGGAAAATATCCGCTACGGACGCATGGAGACGACGGATGCTGAGATTTTATCCATGGCGAGCCAGATTGGGGACGGCGAATGGCTGGAGATGCTGCCCAATGGACTGGAGACAGAAGTAGGCGAACGCGGGTCACACCTGTCCATGGGACAGCGCCAATTGGTTTCGTTGATGCGGGTGCTGGTTCAGAAGCCCGCCATCTTTATCTTGGATGAAGCCACCGCCAGTATAGACCCCTTCACAGAGTGGCAAATTCAGCAAGCGTTGGATTTGATCCTCAAGCGCTCCACCAGNNCGGCGCCATCATTGAGGAAGGCTCGCATGACGGGTTGTTGAAGGCGGGCGGGCACTACGCCGATTTGTATAATACCTATTTTCGGCACCAGAGCCTGGAATATGTGGAAGCCTCCCGATTTTTTATTCAAGAACCTAAACGCTAAGACGCAAAGGACGCAAAGTTAATAGGATTCTCGGTCCTCTCGGGGGTTTTTGCCCATAATCCCATTTATTAAATCTGGTAATGAATAATTTGGAATTCTTCGCGAACTTTGCGTCTTTGCGTTGAAATACATTACTTAAGAGCAAGCGAGATGCGTCCGCGCTCTACTTCGACTTTAATCACTTCCACATCAATTACGTCGCCCACTTGGAGCAGGGTGCCAGTCGGCATTTGGGTGCGGTGTAATAGTCCGTCCTGCTTGACGCCGATGTCCACAAACGCGCCAAAATCAACCACATTGCGAACAGTACCCTTCATCTTCATGCCCACATTCAAGTCTTCCATCTTCAGCACGTCTGTCCGCAAAATGGGCGTGGGGGTGTCTGAGCGCGGGTCGCGCCCGGGGCGCAACAACTGTTCGAGGATGTCCAGCAGGGTCGGCAAGCCACAACCCAGGCTTTTTGCCAGTTCTTCCAAAGAATGCGCTCGGCGCAGGGTTTCAATGGCAGCCCGGCGTTCTTCAGCGGGCGAATCCAGGCGGATACCAGATTGGGCTAACAATGCCCGCGCAACCGGGTAACTCTCCGGGTGGATGGCGGTGCCGTCCAGCGGCTCGCTACCTCCCCGGATGCGCAGGAACCCCGCGCACTGCTCAAATGCTTTGGGACCCAGACCGGGTACGCTGTGCAAATCCTCCCGGCTTGTGAATGGTCCCACTTCATCCCGATATGCCACAATTTTCTCTGCCAGTTTGGGACCGATTCCAGACACGTGGGTCAGCAGGGCAGCGGAGGCGGTGTTGACATCCACCCCCACGCGATTGACGGCGTCTTCCACCACGCCATCCAGTGTCTGCCCCAGTTGGGTCTGGTCGACATCATGCTGATACAGACCCACCCCAATGGCTTTTGGTTCAATTTTCACCAGTTCTGCCAAAGGATCCTGGGCGCGGCGGGCAATGGACACGGCTCCGCGCAGAGAAACATCCAATTGCGGGAACTCTGCGCGCGCCAGGGGTGAAGCAGAATAAACGCTGGCGCCGGCTTCGTTGACAATCAGGTAGCGCACGTCTGGCAGGTCTTTGATCAGTTGGGCTGCCAGTTGTTCAGTCTCGCGGCTGGCGGT
>DFYN01000121.1:0-132 GCA_002383615.1 Anaerolineaceae bacterium UBA4081 | reverse complement strand
AGCCTGTGCGAAAACCCGGATCAATGCCCAGCACCGACCTGCCCGAGAGGGGTGGCTGCAGTAACAGGGCACGCAAGTTGGAGGCAAAGACAAAAATGGCGTGGGTCTCTGCAGTTTCGGTCAGCGTGCGGC
>DFYN01000129.1:2479-5478 GCA_002383615.1 Anaerolineaceae bacterium UBA4081 | reverse complement strand
AAACCCACGGGGCGAAGGGGTTAATCAACTACTTGAGGACGACGTTCCGCGACACCAGTTCCAGGATGCCACCATCGCGGGCAGAGGTGTAATAGACAGCTACCCGCGCATGGATGGGGGTGCCGGTGGCAGAGTAAAAGGCGTCTACATCAAACGTACCGGGCAGGCTCATATCCAGTGCATCGGTGATGACGCTGCCCTGCCAGAGGATATTATCCACGGTCCCGCACAGGAAGTCCGGTGCGCCTGAGCCGCCTTCGCCGCACAACACAATTGCAACAGTGCTCTCAAATACGGCAGGCGAAAGCCCCTTAACCTTCACTGAACCACTGGTCGCTTCAGTACCGGATTCGGGCTCAAAAATCGTCAATGGGATTTTGGTCACATCGGGTGTTTTGATTTCCGCAGTCCCAGAGGGCAAAAGAGTAACCTCGACACTTGAGAGGGACACCAGACCACCGTCTTTAGGACTGGCGTCGTAAACCACAATCCGCCCGGGCTGTTCCTGCGACACCGNNGTGAAGGCGACTTCTATTGAATAAGCGCCATACTCACCCATTTCACCGAGGACGGTAACTGGCTGGGTTGCAAGTGGCGCTCCTGATTGGTCCAGTACCTGGACGACCAGGGTTTGCTCAAATGTTGCTTTTCCCAAACCGCTGACTGTGACGGGTGACACCACCCGACTGGTCGCTCCCGGCGCCATGATTTGAATATTAGGCAGGCTGGGTGTGAACTCAGGCGTGGGGATGGATTGCAATGTCTCCTGGAAACCTTCTGGTAATTGAGTAGGCAGAGCTTGCAGGGTTTCCTGCAGACCTTCTGGGATGACAGACGGCAAGGCTTGCAGGGTCTCCTGCAGACCTTCCGGAATGACAGATGGCAAGGCTTGCAGTGTCTCCCGGGCGCCTTCCGGCAGGACAGTCGGAATAGCGATTGGCGGAAGGACAGAGCAAGCCAGCAAGGTCAATAGCAAACTCACAATGAGGGCAAATCGCAGGGTGGGTTTCATGGCATCCTCCTGGAATAGGGTTTTATAATTATCATACGACTATTAGACGTTGATTGGGGTCATTTTGTGCCGGGCAAAACTGCCAGAATTTCTGCTAGCATTTGCGGATCATCGCGCAGCAGCCCAACCGGCGGCAGGCGCACCAACAACTCAGCCCAATTCGGCTCGGTAGCAAAAATATGGGCGAATATAGGTAAAGCTTCGGCGGTCCGTCCCAGATCAGCCAGGGTTACAGCGTGCCAGAAGGGCAGCTCCAGGATGGAGGGCGCCAGTTGGGCGGCTGCCCGGTAGGCGCTCAATGCGGCTTCGGTATTTCCGGCTGAGAGGTGGGCGTCGCCTTCGTTCATCAATTGGTAGGCACTTTGGATACCCACCAGGCGGCGCAGCTCCGCCAGCGGCTGGGGATGGTCTTCCACGCGTACATCCACCAGCAGCCCTTGCCAGGGTGCGCCGCTGAGGGTTCCTGCCGCAATTTTCAGCGCAGCGCTTTGCATCCCGCGGATATCACCGCCTTCAGACTGGGCAGCGTCCAGGGCAGCCAGCAGTCGCTCAGCCAACGCGCCGGAAGCACCCCGGAAGGCTTCCGCCATGGCGCCCCAAACGGTGTCTTTAAGCATCATATTCGCCTGGACGGAAAACTGCTCGCCCACGATATGACCCGCAGCTGCAATACAGCGGTCACCCGTGTGGGCATTGACCCGTCCCATGGCATCTATCATTGCTACTTGACGCACCTGCCGTTGAGAGTCGGCTGCCAACAGCCCAGCCATAGCATCCGGCGCGCTGATGCCAGCACGCATGAGATTTAATCCAAGCGGACCATAACTAACTTCCACCATGGATTGTGTGGCAACCGCGCCCACGCCGGCTTCAACCCAAAGTACCAGCGAGCCGGTGGAGAACCAGTGCGACTGGACGGCTGCGCCAAATTCACCAGTGTCCGGGTCGCGAGCGATAATTGAGAACGTGTGGGCAAAAGGAAACATAGGTACCTCAGCTGGATGTGGTGAGTGTTTACATGGTGATGATAGCATTTATTATCGGCGGCGTGCAGGGCATGTGCACGACTCGCGCCTTGCAAGGCGTAGAGATTAAGACCACTAACAGGCAGGCGTTCATATTATGCAAGCGATTTCGTCTATCCACTGGCGTATAATCTAGTTATGGATGACCTCATTACCAGATTGGATGCACTGACAGTCCCAGGTGAACTGGTTGAGAGGCTGGTGGAGGGAGAGGTGCGTTGTTTAGCCTGTGCACACCGCTGTCGGATTAAGCCCGGCAAGCGCGGTGTTTGCCAGGTGCGTTTCAATCGGGAGGGCGAGCTGCGTGTGCCGTGGGGGTATGTGTCATCGCTCAACGTGGACCCGATTGAGAAGAAACCCTTCAATCACCTCCTACCGGGCGGCAAAGTTCTGACGTTTGGTATGTTGGGCTGCGATTTTCACTGTGATTTTTGCCAGAACTGGGAAATATCTCAGGTAATGCGCGACCCAAACACCGATTTTGCCATGCGGAATATCCAGACCATCACACCAGGGCAACTGGTGAGGACTGCGCTGCATGCCGGTGCAAGCATGATAGCCTCTTCATATAATGAGCCGCTGATCACCTCCGAGTGGGCGGTTGGTATTTTCAAACAGGCGCAGCAAGCCGGATTGCGCTGCGCATACGTATCCAACGGGAACGCCACACCTGAAGCGCTTGCTTTTTTACGTCCGTATCTGACGGCGTACAAGGTAGACCTTAAAACCATGCAAGAAAAGCAGTATCAGGCATGTGGCGGGCAATTGAAGCATGTGCTGGCAACCATCCGTCAGGCTTATGAGATAGGGTTGTGGGTGGAGGTGGTGACGCTGGTCATACCGGGCTTCAATGACAGCCCTGAGGAACTCTGGCAAGCAGCCAGTTTTATTGCCTCTGTCTCTCCAGATATCCCCTGGCATGTGACTGCGTTTCACCCTGATTATCAACGGCTGGACACCCC
>DFYN01000129.1:2192-2456 GCA_002383615.1 Anaerolineaceae bacterium UBA4081 | reverse complement strand
CACTGTCCAAAATGCGGGCAGACGGTCATAAAGCGGGTGGGTTACCGGATTACTGAGAACAGGTTGACGCCGGAAGGAACCTGCCCAACCTGCCGAGCAAAGGTACCCGGTGTTTGGGCGTGAGCAGGTGTGTTAGAATTACGCCATGTCTGACATCATTCTGGCTTCCAATTCACCTCGCCGCCGTGAAATGTTTGGCTGGCTGGGCTTGCCGTTTTCCTGTCAAACACCGGATGTGGATGAAACCCCTCTGGTAGATGAATC
>DFYN01000129.1:0-2152 GCA_002383615.1 Anaerolineaceae bacterium UBA4081 | reverse complement strand
TAACCCAATTACGGGGCAAGACTCACCAGGTGCTGACCGCGGTTACCATCCTGTTGGGAAACCAACAAGCCAATGAGGTATGCGTATCAGATGTACGAATGCGTGAATTTAGCGACGCTGAGTTGCAAGCATACGTAGCGAGCGGCGACCCGTTGGATAAAGCCGGCGCTTATGCCATCCAACATGCCGGGTTTCATCCGGTGGAGCATTTTGGCGGCTGTATGGCAAGCGTCATGGGACTACCCCTCTGCCATTTAGCCCGTGCTTATGCCCGACTGGGTATTTCTGTGGCATCCCCTGCGGGGGCGTGCCAGGCAAAATTGAATTACACTTGCCCTATCTGGGAACAGGTTGCGCGCGGCGACACGGTTGGATAACCGACCGAGGAGACTCAACGAATGAAATTATCCAAATCAATTCATATCTGGAATAGCCTTATCGTAAACCTTGTTTTGGCTGTGGTGATGTTGGCAGGCTGCAGCAACCCAACCGCTACGACAACCAACGCGGTGACGCCAACCGCTGCTCTGCCCACACCCGCAGTGAATACCACTGCTGCGCCGGATGCACGCTCAGCAGCCACCGGTTTCTTACAAGCGTGGCAATCCAACGACCTGACAGGGATGTACAATCAGTTGACCCGCTTGAGCCGCGATGCTTTCTCCGTCGAGGATTTTGCCAAGAAGTACAACGATGCTGCTGCCAATTTGACGCTCCAAACCCTGGATTACAAAATCCTGTCTGTCTTAACGAATACGACCTCTGCCCAGGTGGCGTATGAAGTTACTTTCCATACATCCCTGTTGGAAGACCTGACCCGCCAGATGGAAATGCCGTTGACTCTTGAGGATGGTGGGTGGAAGGTGCAGTGGTCTGACAGCCTCATCTTGCCAGAATTGACCAATGGCAGCCGACTGGCGCTGGATACCCAGCGTCCCGCCCGCGGCAATATCTACGACCGAAATGGCTCAGCCATGGTGGCGCAAACAGATGCAGTTGCTCTGGGTGTGGTACCGGGCGAAATTAACAACAAGCAGGAGGCAACCCTCCTGACCCAGTTATCTGAGATGACCGGACGGACTCCCCAGTCCATCAAAGCCGATTATGAGTTTGCAGGACCTGACTGGTACATCGCAGTGGGTGAAACCACGCGCACAGAAGTCACCAATCGCTGGGACATTTTATCGACGTTGGGTGGATTGCGCATCAACGAGTTCAATGCCCGTTTCTACTTCGACGGTGGTATCGCGCCGCACGTGACCGGATACGTGTTGGGTATTCCGGCTGAGGAGTTGGACGCCTACAGGCGTAAAGGCTACCTCGGTGATGAAAAAGTTGGTTGGGCGGGTCTGGAGAAGTATGCAGAAGACGCCCTGGCGGGTAAGCCGCTGGCATCCCTTTATGTCGTGGATTCAGCCGGGCAAATTTCCACCCGGTTGGCTGAATCGGGTCCAGTGATGTCAGAATCCATCACCACAACCATTGACGCTGACCTGCAACTGCAAACCCAGAAGGCAATCAACGGTTTTCGTGGTGCGGTAGTCGTCATGGAGAGGGACACGGGGCGAATCCTGGCAATGGCTTCATCGCCGGGCGTAGACCCCAACCTGTTCACGCCAGAAAACTATAACAGTGGCGTCATGCTGGGATCGTTGCTCAACGATCCCGAAATGCCCCTGCTCAACCGCGCAGCCCAGAGTTCTTATCCGCTCGGTTCAGTTTTTAAGATCATCACCATGGCAGCCGCGCTGGAATCAGGCTTATATGAGAAAGACACCACCTATGATTGCCAGTACACATTCACAGAATTACCCGGCGAAACTTTTTACGATTGGACGTATGAAAAGGAAGTTCCGCCCAGTGGTACGTTAACCCTCCAGGATGGCTTGATGCGTTCCTGCAACCCGTATTTCTATCATATTGGATTGGACTTGTTCCGACAAAACCGCCCTACGGACATCGCCAATATGGCGCGGGCGTTTGGGTTGGGCAGCGCCACTGGCATTGACGCAGTAGCAGAGGACACCGGCAGTATTATTGATCCGGTCACTGAGGGTGACGCAGTCCAATTAGCCATCGGACAGGGTAGTATGCTGGCGACTCCGCTGCAAGTAGCGACCTTTATTGCAGCCGTGGGTAATGGCGGCACGCT
>DFYN01000145.1:361-2560 GCA_002383615.1 Anaerolineaceae bacterium UBA4081 | reverse complement strand
GTCATTGACGTGGGCATCAACCGGGTGGATGACCCCAGCCGCCCGAAAGGCTATCGGCTGGTGGGCGATGTGGCATTTGATGAGGTCAAGGAAGTCGCCAGTTTCATCACGCCGGTACCAGGCGGGGTCGGTCCTATGACCATTGCTATGTTGTTGCGCAACACGCTGCATGCAGCTGAGATTGCAGACAAATAAAGCGCTCGCAATACGTCTCCACTGATATGTTTAGTTGTGAAAACCCAACCGCTGCGTGAACGGGTCGGACCGTTAATCCTCAGGGCACTTGCTGCAATAACCACTGTAATATTGCTCACAGTAGCATTGCGGGCATTGCGCGATTTTCTTTCAGTCCAAAATGTTGCTTTCATTTACTTGCTGCCTGTGTTTTTATGCACCATATTTTGGGGTTTAACTTCGGGATTAGTTGCGGGAGTAGCGTCATTCCTGACATTCAACTATTTCTTTCTGCAGCCTTACTACACCTTTCAAGTGCATGCCACACAGGACCTCATTTCATTGCTGATGTTCCTGGGTGTCGCAATAGTCATCAGCAACCTGCTCGGTCAAGCCAGGAATGGACTCCGCCTCGCTCAAAGCCGCGAATGGGAAGCAACCCAGATGTACGCCTTCAGCAGCAAGCTTGCTGGCGTTACAGATCCTATTGATGCGGGATTGGAAATTGCAAAACTTGTCCATCAAATCATTGGCTGCTATTCTGTCGAAGTTGTGCTGCCAGGTACGCCTGTCATCCGTTGGCCAGAGGAGCTTCAGAAAACCCAACAGACATCAGACACAACCTCACTGACAATACCTATGCGAACCACACGCGGCATAGAAGGAGAACTAACTCTCCAGCATCACCATGATCGGTTAACTGCCACTCAGGAAAGGCTGATGACTACCTTTGCAGAACAAGGTGCATTAGCATTGGAAAGGCTTCGCCTAGGGCAAGACGCGCAAAAAGCGCTCCTGCTTGAGGAAAGCGATCAGATGAAATCTTCATTGCTCAACTCTGTGTCGCATGAACTTCGTACGCCGTTGGCTGCAATAAAAGCGTCAGTGTCCAGTCTCAGAAGTGGAATAGTCAGTCAGGATCCCGCTGCCAGGGATGAACTGCTGGCGACAATTGAAGAAGAGACAGACGACCTTAATATCTTGGTCGGAAATTTGCTTGATATGACTCGGATTGAATCAGGTGCGTTGAAACCCCAACGGCGATGGAACTCTATTGCAGAAATTGCCCAGGGTGTTGTGGCACGTATGCACAAGCAGCTGAAAGGTTTTCAGGTAGAGTTAAGTTTTCCTGAAGACCTTCCCCTCGTACCAACGGATTATGTCCTCCTTGAACAGGTTTTTACCAACCTGATAAGCAATAGCGCCAAGTACGCACCCGCAGAATCAACAATCTGCATTCGAGCCGCTCAGCAAGATGACTATATCCACGTGTATGTGCAAAACCAGGGACCGCATGTGCCAGAACAGCACCTTGAGAGAATCTTTGAGAAGTTTCATCGGGTGACCGAAAACGACCGCATCACAGGCACCGGCTTGGGGCTTTCCATTTGCAAAGGAATTATTGAAGCGCATCACGGACGGATCTGGGCAGAAAACCAGTCGGGCTGGTTTGTTTTTCATTTTAAGCTTCCGTTGACTCTTGATGGTTCGTTACCACTAACATTACCGGATTCACAAAATGAATAAAGATCCACTTATCCTTCTAATTGATGACGAACCGCAAATCCTGCGAGCTCTTAAAACCATACTGAGTGTCAGCCACTTTCAGGTGATTACTGCAACAACAGGCGAGACGGGAATAGCATATGCTGCCGCCCAATCGCCCAACCTCATTATCCTGGACCTGACCTTGCCTGATATGGATGGTATTCATGCTTGCCAACAAATTCGCCAATGGTCCTCTGTCCCGATCATCGTGCTATCTGTCAGAGATAATGAAAAAGATAAGGTAGCTGCTTTGGATATGGGTGCAGACGATTACCTCGTAAAGCCTTTTGGCATTGAGGAGCTGTTGGCGCGCATACGGGTTGCTTTGCGCCACAGCGACCAATCCATAGGCAATCGCCAATCCATCATTCAAGGTGGCAACATTTTGATTGACTTGGTGAAGCATGAGGTGACAAAAAATGGTGCGCCTGTCCACCTGACTGCAATTGAGTTCAGTTTGCTTGCGTATATGGCTTC
>DFYN01000145.1:0-261 GCA_002383615.1 Anaerolineaceae bacterium UBA4081 | reverse complement strand
TTAACAGGAATCTTTATATTTCCCTTATATTCTTCACCCCAGTATTAACGCCTTCTTTATCCGGCACAATTACACTTTTCCTTTATAAGGGCAAAGTGTTTTTTCTCTCCATAAATGGCTCACAACTCGGCACGACATCTCTATCATGCGCCAGATGCTGAGCGGATTTAACCTTAAGGTATCAGAAAATAATGCTAGGAATTGAATGAAAATTTCCCAAATTTCCACCACATCGGTCTTTGAATCTACTGCCGATCGAGT
>DFYN01000095.1:4237-4426 GCA_002383615.1 Anaerolineaceae bacterium UBA4081 | reverse complement strand
CCTGCATTCGTATTTACGTGAACTCCTGCCGCCAGAAACCGGCGGCAGAACGATTTTAGAATTGCAAGATGAACAAGATGTTGCCAGCGTGATCAAATTACTGAACGTTCCACCCGCAGCAGTGGCAGCTCTGAATGGGAGTATCGTTCGCGACCATACCACCGTTTTGCATGATGGCGACGAATTACG
>DFYN01000095.1:0-4181 GCA_002383615.1 Anaerolineaceae bacterium UBA4081 | reverse complement strand
GCCAGCAGGTTGAGAGCCGCCAGGATGGCAAAGGTCCAGCGGAACCCGGCAACATCCGTCAGGACGCCGGTCACACCCAGTCCAATACCTGTGCCAATGTTGGCGACAGCCATCAAGATGGAATACATGGATGCTGCAATCCGTGGATCCGTGGCACGCATGCTGAGGGCAAAGTAGACCGTTTCATAATAACCATAAGCCAAGCCAAAAGCAGCCACCAACCCCCATGCCCAACCCATGCTGGGGATAAGCGCTAGAGCGCCAATCGCAACCAGGGCGGTCACCATTGCCACCACCAACGAACTGCGCTGCCCAATCTTATCGGTCAACCAACCACCCGTCAGCCCACCAACCACCACACCAATGCCCCAGACGGTCGCCAACAGACCGGCGGTAGAAAGGGAAATATGAAATGAATCCATCAGGAAAGGATTCACGATTTGATTAGCGCCATTGATAATAAATGAGTAAAGTGCGCCAATCAGCCCCAACGAAATCAATGCAGGCTTCAGAAAAGCTCGGAATGCACCCCATTGGAAGGTTCGGTCTGCGGGTCGTTCCGGTTCTTTGATAAAGAAGACCAGCGGCAACGCGAATGCAGTAAAAATTGCCAGCGCATAAAACACAGACGCCCAGGATACCCTTTCAGCCAGGATGCCAATCAGGCTGGAGATAATGACCACGCCTAAAGCCCTGCCACCTACCATAAACCCTTGCAATAAGCCCTGCTCTGAAACCGGTGTGGTATCCAGCGCCAGACCGTCTGTACAGGTATCATACAGAGCTTGCCCGGTCATCAAGATAAACGCCACAAGGGCAAACAGCCAAAAGGTCTGATCTGGGTTGATGAGTGGCACAAAAATCAGGCAGATGATTTGAACCAGCAAGCCAATAATAATATAAGGCTTGCGATACCCCAAACCCGCCAGGTTGACCTTATCGCTGAGCATGCCCAGGAAAATCTTGAGCACAAAGGGAACCATGGCGATAGTGCCGATTAATCCAACCTTGCTCATGGTCAGGTTGAATTCGCCTGTCAGGTAAAGCGGGTTGAGTGCAGCGAAGTAACTGGCAATAGCGCCCTGGGCAAAGTAAATCAGGGCAAACATCAGGTAGCGGAGCGGGCGGCTGAGGGTCATAGTTCCTCCGATCTGAAGATAAAGTGGATGATTGTCATTATAGCAAACTCCAGAAATCACCCCAATAATTCCGTGGACAATCTGCCCAATTTCCCTTTTAAAGTATAATCACGGCAATACATAACCCTCAATCTGCGAAGGCTGATGCGTATGGACTTTTCATCTGACGAACAACCCGCTTCCCGTCTGGATACACCAATCACCCATTGGTTGAGTAAAGTCAAACTGGACACCATCCTGATTGCCCTGCTGTTAATTGCCGCGGTCTTTTCCCGGTTGGTGGGTCTGGGCGACCGGGTGATGGCACACGATGAGGTTAACCATGTGGTGCCGTCTTACAACTTTTATCAAGGTGAAGGTTACCGCTACGACCCCGTGACGCACGGTCCGCTCCAATTCCATCTGATCGCATTGTCCTACTTCCTGTTTGGCGACAACGACTTCACCTCGCGGCTGCCGCATGCACTTTTCAGCATTGCCGCGATTGCCGTGGTAGCCATTGGTTTTCGCCGCTACCTGGGGCGGGCAGGCGCTCTGATTGCTGCTTTGTTGTTTCTGATTTCACCCTATATGCTGTTTTATGGTCGCTATGCCCGCAACGAAGGCTTCAGCCAGTTGTTTGGGGTACTCACCTTACTAGCTACTTTGCGTTATCTGGAAAAGGGAGACAAGTTCTCACTCTTCCTGCTTGCGGGGGTCACAGCCCTCCATTTTACTGATAAGGCGACAGCTTATATCTACACTGCCCAACTGCTTATCTTCCTGGCAGTCCTCTTCATGGTTCAGGTCAGTCGCGCACATTGGCGCGTGAACCGGCAACGGGTGGTGTTCATCTTGACAACCTTACTGGCATTGTTGATTATTTTTGCCTCTCTGGGTCTAGCAGTCATTGATGCCGAACAGGTCAAGGCGGCAGCCGCCACCAGCATTGATGCCGAACAAGCCAATGCGGCAATCGCTACCAGCACAGAGACCGTTACAGCTACTGCAGCCGGCTTGTCCCTGGCGCACCTTACCTCACTGCAACGTTACATATTGCTATTGGTTGGTGTCGCCCTGGTGTTAGGCATTAGCGCTATTGTTATGCTTATTCGCGGTCTGGGATGGTCGCGCCTCAAAGAATTCCGTTCATTTGACCTGCTCATCCTCCTGATTACCCTCATCTTGCCGCTACTTTCCGCCCTGCCGGCTCGCATGATAGGTTGGAACCCACTGGATTACAGCAGCACACCCAACATTATTCGTATGGCGGCACTGATTTTAGGACTGACAGCAATTTCTGTGACGGTGGGCTTGCTCTGGCGACCCCGCATCTGGCTGATTTGTGCAGCCATGTTTTATGCAATCTTTACCCTGCTTTTCACCACTTTCTTTACCAATGGTCAGGGATTTTTTGCCGGTCTGGTAGGCTCACTGGGGTACTGGCTTTCACAGCAGGCGGTGAACCGAGGTGACCAACCCCTTTACTATTACAGTTTGCTGCAAATTCCTTTTTACGAGTACGTTCCATTCCTGGGGTCCATGCTGGCGGTTTATTTTGCAACCCGCTGGGGCAAATTCCTCACCAAATCAGGACTTTCTCTCTCCCACCCTGAGCCTGAGCAACTGGAGCTGCCTGGGTTCATATCGGATACGGATTACAACGCTGAAAACCTCAAGGTAGATGCCTCACTGGAAAAAACACACAACCTGCCTGTTCTACCCTTGCTTCTATTCTGGGGTTTTGCCAGCCTGGTTGCCTACAGCCTGGCAGGGGAGAAAATGCCCTGGCTGACAGTTCACATCACACTGGCATTCATTCTGGCTGCCGGTTGGGGGTTGGGTTGGTTAGTGGAAACGACCAATTGGAAAGAGGTTTTCAGTCAACGCGGCTTATTAGCCTCTCTCTTGCTCATCCTCTTTTTAGTCAGCCTGTTTGGCGCATTAGGCATCCTGTTCGGTACAAACCCGCCCTTCCAGGGAAAAACAGTCGACCAACTACAAGCCACAAGTTCTTTCCTGATTGCTGTTGTATTTTCACTGCTTTCTGCTGGCGGCATGCTGTATTTGGTCAATGACTGGAAAATATCTTCCATCGCCCGCTTATTAACGACCCTCCTCTTCGTGGCGTTGATCCTCCAAACCGCGCGGACGGCTTATCGGGCAGCCTATATTGATTACGAAAACGCCAAAGAATTCCTGGTCTATGCCCATGGCGGGGATGGACCGCGGTTCATCATGAACCAGGTGGAAGATATTTCCACCCGCCTGACTGGCGGTAAGGACATTGAGATTTGCCATGATAACGAAAGCCTGTATCCTTTCTGGTGGTACCTTCGTGATTACCCCAATGACCGTTATTATGGTGAGAAACCAGGACGGGATATCAAGGATTGCAGCGTGGTGCTGGTTGGAGACAGTAACTACGGAACGGTTGCCAGCATCCTGAAAGATGATTTTGTCCAGTTTGATTACATCAGGCTATGGTGGCCGATGATGGATTACACCAACCTGAGCTGGGAGAGAATTCGCGCTGCGCTGATTGATCCTCAAATGCGGACAGCCCTTTGGAAAATCTGGCTTAATCGCGATTACACTCAATACGCTGCGATTAAAGGCAATACCAGCCTGACTCTCACAACCTGGTCACCCAGTGCGCGGATGCGGATGTACATTCGCAAGGACGTGGTAGAAAAGCTGTGGGATTACGGCATCTCTGCCTCAGCGCCTGAGGTCAAAGTTGACCCGTATGCCGGAAAGATTATGGAACTGATGCCCGACCTGGTACTCACCCCGAAAACCAGCTCCCTGAATGGTCCCCGCAATATGGCGCTGGCGCCGGATGGAAGTGTTTACGTGGTGGATTCAGATAATCACCGGGTATTACACCTCGACCTGGATGGTAATGTGCTTCATGAATGGGGTGGATTTGGTGATATGGCAACCAACACCGCCACACCCGGGACGTTCAATCAACCCTGGGGCATTGTGGTGGACAGTGATGGTTTCGTCTATGTGGCAGATACCTGGAATCACCGTATTCAAAAGTTCACAGCGGATGGT
>DFYN01000079.1:5678-6621 GCA_002383615.1 Anaerolineaceae bacterium UBA4081 | reverse complement strand
AGGACTGCAATCTGGGGATTACCCGACTCAATCATCTCCTCCGGTCGGGCGTCGCCTGCAAATACGCCCAACCCAACAGTGCACACCTCTGCCAACGCGTCCACAAAAGGCACGCGGTAACTCGCCAAAACTCGCTGCATCAACCCCAGTCGCCGGTCAATGACAGTCATCCGCTGAATACCTCCACCCGTGAGCCGCTCTGGGTTTTGACCACTTCAATGCGCGCCGGGAAGGCGTCTTTCAGTTCTTCCATGTGGGTGATAACCAAAATCTGCTTGAAATCTTTTTGAACCAGGTTGATCGCCTCAATCAGCCGCTGGCGTCCATCCGCATCCTGGCTGCCAAACCCTTCGTCGATGACCAGGGTCTGCAAGCGTGCACCTGAACGCTGTGCCAGCACACGTGAAAGCGCCAGTCGTATGGCAAAATTAACCCGAAACGCCTCGCCACCCGAGTACATCTCATATTCGCGCGTGCCGTTGGAATCACTGATAAGGATATCCAGGGTCTCTTTGCGGTCACTGCGGGATTTATCCTTGTAATCCCGCTGGGTATTGAAACGCACGGTCATACCGCCGTCGGTCAGGCGGTCAAGGACGCCATTGGCTTCTTCCTCAAGTTCAGGCAATGCCTGCTCAATCAACAAGGCGGGGACGCCATCCTTGCTGAAAGCCCGCTCCAGCGCTTTGTACTGGTTGATTTGCAGGGCAAATTTAGCCCGCTTTTCCAGATAGGTTTCTCTCTGCGTGCGAGACTGCTCAAGACCCTCCACTTTACTTCGCCGGTAGCCCACCTCCCGCGTGGCAACCTGGAATGCCTCATTCGCATCCAGATATTCCCTTTCGGTTTGCGCCAGGGGAAGTGCGCTGCCCCGTTCGGCAGCCAGGGCAGTTTCGTCTGCCTTCAAATTGGTTTCCTGCCTGAGCAGGTCCGCCTCTTCAGT
>DFYN01000079.1:0-5542 GCA_002383615.1 Anaerolineaceae bacterium UBA4081 | reverse complement strand
GCCTGTAAACGTGTTGCGCCCGTCCGCTGCCACTCTGTAATTTGTTGCTCCAGGTTGGATTGTTTCTCCGTCCAACCCGAAACGTTGCCTCGCAAAGTTTGAATCTCAGTATCCAACCGTTGGAGTGAGGCAATTTGTGATTCTGCAGCCGCAATTTGCCCGTCCAGGTTATCTATGGTCGTTTTATGATGGGCATATGCGGTCCGCAAGTCACTATGCTCCTGGCGAAGCTGCCCTAACAGACGCTCACGATCTGCTGCAGAGAGTGGCTGACCGCATAACGGGCATTCCGCCTGGCTGACATCCTCCAACCTGGTAATTCGCTCAGCGATGGCTAAACCATCCGTTTTCAAGCGCGCCTGCTCCGCCTGCAAGCGGCTGCGCTCTTCACGCTGTTGCTGCAAAGCCTGTGTCAATGCTTCACGCTGGCTGAGCTGATCCGTAGCAGATGCAATCTTCTCCTGAGCTGTGGACAATTGCAGCGCCACGCCGGAAAGTTGGCTTTGCAGCGTCTGGATTTCCCGCTCGCGTGTGAGCAACCCCTTCCGTTCAGCTTCCAGCCTGGACCTCTCACTTTCAATCGTCATTTGAGGTGCATGCCTGCGCTCGCTAATTTGCCGGTAGGTGGCTGCCTGCGTCTCCATCTCAGCCAGAGCCTGACGGTCGCGCTGCCACTGTTGGTATGCGGCTTCCACCTGGGCAGCGGATTCCACCTCTGCCTTCAGCTGTGCCACTTCACTTTTCAAGGTATCCCGACGCTGCTGACGACCAGTTATCCGGCTGCGAATGGCTGCCAAATCGTTACGCCGGGTTTGCAATTGGGTGGTTTGCTCCTGCCAGCGGGCGTCCTGCACCCGGACTTGGTCTAAAAGTTTCTTGAGGGTATCTGCCTGCTTGCGGAGGTCCTTTTCAACCCGCTCCGCTTCAGCCAGTTCCGCCCGTAAGCGCTCCTCGCTGGCTAATTCTTCTTCAAGCCCCTGGATGATCTCCCGGGCGGTGGCGTCTTCCTTCTCCACGTCGCGCCGCTTAGTGGTAGCTGCTTCTTTATACTTTTCCCAGATATCCAAACCCAGGATACTGGCAAGGATGCGCTTACGTTCGCCCGGCTTCTGTTGTGCAAACGAATCAGCCTTGCCCTGGAGGAAGAAGGATGCATTTGTAAACGTCTCATAATCCAGGCGTAGAATGTCCACAATGCGCTGGTTGGTGTCCGTCACTTTATGTTCGGTCAATACCCGCCACTGACCATCTGGCTGCTGGATGTTCAACTCCAACAGCATGCTCTTATCTCTTGGTTTCACCCGCATGATGCGGTATCGATTACCTTCATAATCAAATACCAGGGTTACCTTGGCAGCGTCCGCCCGTTGGTGGATGATGGCATCATCCCTGCGGCGGGCTTCTCCAAACAACGCCCAGGTGATCGCGTCTAATAAAGAGGACTTACCTGCCCCGTTAGGACCGCTAATGCATGCCAGGCTGATAGATTGGAAATCAATTTCAACAGGGTCCAAATAGGAGAGAAATCCTGAAATGGTTAATTTTACGGGTATCAAGTTATCCTCCCTTAGTAGGCTGCATCTGCGGGTGGCACGCGGGAGACCAAAACTTTGTCCACACGCTTGCCGTCCATATCCATGATCTCAAACTGGAAACCAGCCCACTCCACAACTTCACCTGAGTGCGGCACTGAACCAACCCGCGCCATCATAAATCCACCCAGAGTCTGGTAGCCAATGCGGTCTTCATCCGGTAATTCGTCCAGGTCAAACAACTCCTTGAGTTCATCCACTGGTAGCAACCCATCCAGGAGATACGAACCGTCTTCCCGTAAGATCACGTCCGGTTCTTCATGCAGCGCTGAATCCGGCACCTGACCGACAATGGCTTCCAGGATATCGTACAGGGTCACCATGCCCGTCAACCCGCCAAACTCATCAATAATGAGCGCCATGTGCAAGCCGGTTTCCTTGAAATCCTGTAACAAATCCATGGCAGAAGTAGAATCGGGGACAAATAACGGCTTACGCAGCAGAGCATGAAAATCATGCGGCAGCCCTGCCAGACGGCTGTTGAGTAAATCTTTGGCGACCAGGATGCCTTCGACCGCATCCAATGAGCCGTGGGCAGCCGGAAAACGGGAATGCGGACTCTGCTGGATTTGGAGCAATATTTCCGCCTCAGTCTGGTCCAGGTCAATCCACTCCATCTCCGTGCGGGGGGTCATGACGGCATCCACAAAGCGGTCGCTTAAGCGCAGGACGCTTTCCACCATATCCTGCTCAACTTCCTCAAATACGCCCACCTGGGTGCCTTGCTCAATCAAGATCTTAATTTCTTCTTCTGTAATCGGCAAGTCCTGGGACTTATGGGCGCCCAATATCCGCAGTCCCAAATCTGTTGAAGCGCTCAAAAGGTTGATAATTGGCGTGGATAGCCAGGCGATGGCACGCATGATGCCTGCCACAGCCAGTGAAATTTTCTCGGGATTATTCAACCCTAGCCGCTTGGGAATAAGTTCTCCAATGACCAGTGAAAAATAGGTCGTCAGTAAAACCACAATCGCCAGGGCAATGCCACTGGCAGCAGCAGGAGTCAGGATGGGGATTTTTGCCAACACTGTTGCCAGGTCATCCGACAGGGTTGCGCCGCCCAGGGCACCCGTCAGCACACCCACCAGTGTGATACCAATTTGTACGGTAGAAAGCAGCCGGTTAGGCGCAGCCAGGAGTTGCAGGGCATGTTTGGCGGCTTCATCTCCATCTTCAACCCGCTGCTGCAAGCGTACTTTGCGGGCAGAGACCAGTGCAATCTCTGACATACTGAAAAAGCCGTTGAAAAGGATCAAGATAAATATAAACAGGATTTCCAGCCCTACGTTCCCGTTCATGCTATGCCTTCGCTTCCTTCGCTGTCCATCATGGTTGAATCAATTACTTCTTTTGCCAGGCTTTTCAAAGTTTGGCTCTCTTCCAGGGGTGTCTGGATGGAATCCCAGTAAGTCTGCAACAACTCCAGTGGGTCCATGCTGGCGGAGCTAGCGCCCTCCATCAAGCGCCCACGCGTACGCTCTAGCACCCGCCGAACCAGGTGAAACTCAAATGCTTCCTCACAATGCTGGCGCAGGGTCGCTTCATCCAATGCAGCTTCCCACTCACGCGGATATTCAATTGTGAGGCGCAACATAGCGCCAGCTACCTTTTTGGGTGAGGGCAGGGCAGCCAGGGCTTGCTCCATAAAGTGTTCCTCTGAGGTAATTTTGACATGGCGGTCGATGAAGCCTCTGCCGTTGAGCGGGCGCCTTTCATATGTGGCTTTGTTATCGTCGTCAATGGTGGCGATGACAAAACTTTTCTCGTCCTGTGCCTCGCCAAAGTCCACCCGCTCGATGGAACCTGAATAAACCACAGGCGGATGCTGCCCCTCATTCAAATCCTGGGCTTTATGGATGTGACCCAATGCCACATAGGCAAAGCGCGGATTACGCACAATCCTACCCGGCAGGATAAAATCAGCGCCCAGCATGATGGTGCGTTCGTAACCCAGGGACGCCCCGGCAACTGAGCCATGCGCAAGCAATACCAGTGGAATATCTGGGTTGGATTGCTCAATCATTTCATCGGCAATTTCGCCAATACGGTTTTCAATGGTTTCGTTCGCTTCCGTAGACTCAATCCCCTCGCGTGCAACCAGTCCGGAGCGGTACACCCAGGGGATGGCAGCCACTTGCAGGCGCACTCCATTCAGGTTGTCGGGCTTGAGCAAGCGCGGTTTGGCAATCACATGCACATTCGCAACATTGAGGGTGTCAAACTCCTGCAGGGTGTGGGCGCGTCCAACTGCTGGTGAAATATCATGGTTGCCCAGCAGTAATACCGTAGGAATGCCCGCCTGGGACAACCGCACAATACGCCGCTCCCACTCGCGCTGATAGGTTGGTGCGGGCGTCCGATCACGGTAGGCATCCCCTGCAAACAAGACCACATCCACTTTTTCAGCAATGGCAGTGTCAATGATGGTATCCAACGCAGCCAGAAAGTCCTGGACACGTAAGGGCAAGCCAGTTTCAGGGTCGCGGCGACCTGAATGACCCGCCATGTCAATATGAGTATCTGCAAAATGCAGTAGTTTAATCATGTTTACGGGGAGACCCCCAACCTCTCCAGTTCAGTCAGCGCTGGACCAAAGTCGGTGTGCACTTCCAGCGCTTTGCGGTAATCAGCAATCGCGCCGTTCACGTCTCCGCTGGCTTCGAGCGCCAAACCGCGCCAGTAATAGGATTCTTCCAACACTGGCTCGCTCATAATATCCAGGGTATGGGTTGCCAGGTTAATGACATCTGCCATCCGTCCGGTGTAATAATAAGCAAAATAGGGACCTGTCTGATACCACAGCATCCGCCAGGGGCGGTTAGCATCTTCAGGAATGACATCATAAGCGTTGAAGGAGGCGTCATACGCTGCAGCAGCACCATTGTAATCCTGTAAGCGCATCAGACTGGTGCCGTAGGCATACCAGGCGAAGTAGATATCGCGCGGGTCGGTTAATGCATAAATGTTGACAGATGCCTGCTCAGCAGACAGGGTATAAGACGTGGTTGGGTCCGCATATTGTCCCAGGACTGCCATTAATTCTGTTTCTTTTTCAGGCGGATAAACCACCACAAACACATTCGCAAATGCCCGCCATTCGCGCTCCATCTGCGCATACGGGACAGGCAAATCTTTGGAGATATATGAATCCTGGGTGATGAAGCGTTCCCTGGCGTCATCGTAGCCTGAGACAAGTTCGTAATGTCCCATCCAGCCTTCACCGGCGACATCAAAGCCTTTTTCAACAATCACAGGATAACCTGCGGCAACCAGGTGTTTCAGCAAGTCAAGCGTTCCACCCAAACGCCAGAGGGCTGACAGCTCGGTGTGCTCGTTGATGTAATCAACCATTTCCATCGGCATGACGTTTTTATCACGCGGGTTGGGTTTGAGGACTGGCGCGGTGTCGTCCTGGGTGCGACCTTTGACCCAATAAGAGATACCCATGCTGAGGGTGGCTGGTCCGCAATTGTTCCACTTTTGGTACTCGTGGACAATGCCCGTCAGGTTGACCGGTGCGGGTAGCGGTGTAGCAGTTGGGCTCGGCTCTACGGTCGGTTCAGGTGTGGCAGTAATATCTGGTTTCGGGCTGGGGGTAGGCGTCGGCGCTTGCGCAGTCAACGCCTGCCAGGTGGCAACCACAGCCGTGGATACAGCTCCAGGCGTACCACCCTGGGGTGTAAAGGCTGATTTTTCAGGCGGGTTTAGGGCATAATGGAAATCGGCATACACCTGCGACAGGCGCGGTTGCAGCCGCGACCAGATCGGCGGAAGACTGGCAACCAACCCTAGGATGAGCAATGCCCCCACGCACATCAACAGTATTCGTATTTTTGGTTTCATAGAGTTAATTATAACAGGGAGAAAGAGAGAGTAGAGATTAGAGAGTAAAGGTTAGAGAGCAGATAATAGGAAAACAAACCTTGCTAACCTATTTACTGATGACTGAT
>DFYN01000060.1:773-2582 GCA_002383615.1 Anaerolineaceae bacterium UBA4081 | reverse complement strand
TGAGCCTAATTAGCAAACAGCCCGCAAAGCGGGCTGTTAGTTTTTTGGTGCAGCATCTTTATGAAATATTGCCATATTCCTGAGAACTCGCCACGAGGATAGGAACGCATCCAAACTGCGCTCATACCTCAANNTTTCCATCCATCACAGTCACGGTATCGTTGTCATAGCCAATGACCACGACGGTGTGCTCGTAAGCTGCCACCAGCACTGTTTCAGCATCCTTGGGGGTGTATTCGACAGCCTCACCAGTTGCGACGCCATAAATGACCCAGGCTATCACTGGATAGCCTTCACTCAGGCTGCGCTGGACATCCTTCCAAGTTGCACTTTTTACGTCTTCTGCCGGAACGCCATATGACCGCAGCAAGCGCGCTACCGGTGCTGCATGCACGCCGTAGGAAAGGGGTGGTATGTTGCCATTTGGACCGGTGTAATCGCCAACAAACCCTGTTTCCGGATTGTCGGTTTTCGGCAGGCTATCCAAGAATCCCTGTTCATTGATGGAATAACCTAAGTATGCCGCCCAATCGACTGCAGACCGTGATTCGCAATCTAGGGTATATAACTGCGCATAGCCAAGGAAATCATCGAGCATAACCTGGTCATAGATACCCTCTTTGAGTTTGGGCGTAGCTGTTGGGCGGGGTGTGTGAGTCGGTAAAGCGGTGGGTGTCAGTGTTGAGGTGGGTGTTGGCGTCGGCGTCGTTGTGGCTGTTGCGGTTGGCGTGGCGGTGGAAGTTGGCAAGGGCTGAAAAGGTGTGGGTGTTTGAGTTGTGGTTGGTAGTGTTGCGGTCATTGTTGGCGAAATGACCATAGCGTAGGCAGGTCGTTGCAGGACGCCAAAATAGCTGGCAGCAAAAATGAGTGCACTGACCGTCAGCATAGCAAGCAACAGGAGTATAGAAATTGCAACCCATTGACCGGGGGATAGAATCTGCGGTTGTTTTTCTCTCTCTGCCATCTGGATTACGGGACAATGATTTCGATGAATATCAAGTCGCCAAATGGCTGACCATTTGGGTCGTACGCCTGCCATGATGAACTGTAAGTGTCCGAGTCCATGGGCGCTGTGAAGGCGATTTGAATAACCGCTTTTGAACTGCTGCGCGCGGGGAACAAGGTTTGTTCTGTGGGCGCTCCCAGTGCGGAACCGGCTACCAGACGAATGGTGTACCCTTCGCCCCAGTTGCATGTCCCACTGTTCATAACTTCCCAGCGTTTATCAATCGAGGCTCCGGCTTCAACCTGGGTGCCGTCCGGAATCGTCAAATCCTGGATGTAACTCAGGCTATTTGTGCAGTCTGCGCTGGTATTTGTTGAAGGGGTTGCCGACTCACTACTCGGCAATGTTGGACTTATCGGCAGGGCAGTGGGTGGCACAAACGGTTCGGCTGTCAATTTGGCAGACCTGACATTGAAAGCGCAACCCTGCAAGAGGACACACAGAGTTGCGCACACAATCCCAAGCACGACCATTTTTCTGGCAGTCATAAGTGCTTATTCTTCGCTGTCTCCACCCTCGTCTTCAGTGCTGAGGGTCAGGGGAATATCACCGCCAATGGCACGTTGGCGCACGGCAGCCTCAATTTCCGCTGTCAATTCAGGGTTCTGGCGCAGGAATTCTTTGGCGTTCTCGCGACCCTGCCCCAAGCGGATGTCGCCATAGCTAAAGAAAGCGCCTCGTTTGGCAATGATATCCAAGGCGGTTGCCAAATCAATGACATCACCCTCTTTGCTGATGCCCTCATTGTACATAATGTCAAACTCAGCAGTCCGGAAAGGCGGTGCAACTTTATTCTTGACCAC
>DFYN01000060.1:577-741 GCA_002383615.1 Anaerolineaceae bacterium UBA4081 | reverse complement strand
CCGATCTTCTGCCGGAGTTGGTTGGTAAATATCACCATTGTTTTGGTTTGATGGATGGCGCCGGAAAGTTTGCGCAATGCCTGGGACATCAGCCGCGCTTGCATACCCATGGTGGCATCACCCATGTCGCCTTCAATCTCAGCCCGCGGAACAAGGGCTGCCAC
>DFYN01000060.1:0-562 GCA_002383615.1 Anaerolineaceae bacterium UBA4081 | reverse complement strand
GTCGGATCCAGGGCATGTTCCATATCAATGTAGGCTGCCAGCCCACCCATACGCTGTGCTTCAGCAACGATATGCAGGCAGAGGGTGGTTTTACCGGATGATTCAGGACCATATATTTCGGTGATGCGACCGCGGGGTATTCCACCGATGCCCAGTGCAATATCCAGTGAGAGAGATCCGGTTGGCACTGCCTCTACTTCCATGTGCTTGGCTTCGCCCATGCGCATGATGGCGCCTTCGCCGTATCGCTTTACAATTTCACCCAGCGCCCGGTCTAATACTGCGCGGCGCCCTTCATCTGGACCAGATGGGATTGCTATGGATTGGTTGGTCGATACAGGTTTTTTAGCCATTCGGAGAGCTCCTGAGGATGATCTATGAATGATTTTATAACGGTTATGTCAACAATGCAAACGAAGTGCTTATCATGATATTATAGCCCAATTGTTCTAATCAGCAAGGCGTTTCCGTTACGAGAATTTTCTACAATAGATTGATTTTCATGACAGAAACCCCCGCACACAGAAACCCTACGCATGTAGGATTACACTACATATTGGAC
>DFYN01000118.1 GCA_002383615.1 Anaerolineaceae bacterium UBA4081 | reverse complement strand
GGATACCGCCTGTGGTATGATTTAGCCGAAGTAACCTTTATCGGAGACCATATGAAGCGATGGATTGCCCTGATCATGACCCTGGTTGCCTTGCTGTTCCCCCTGACAGCCCAGGCACAGGCTGTGCAAATCAGCCAACTCCAAATTGACTTGTGGCCGGAGTATGACCGCCGCGAGCTATTGGTCATTTACCGCATCACCCTGGCAGACAGCGTTGGACTGCCCGCAAAAATAAGCCTGCGCATTCCTTCAGCTGCCGGCGCTCCCTTTACCGTAGCCATGAAAGACCCGGCAGACGGTTTATTGTATGTTATGGATTACACGCTATTGGATGAAGGCAATTGGCAGCGGGTCAACCTCACCACCTCATCCCGTGAACTGCAAATAGAGTATTACGACCCATCCATCACCTTTGAAGGTGCAAACCGCTCTTTTACGTACCAGTGGCCTGGGGATTACACCGTGGATAATTTATCCGTGGTCATTCAACGCCCGATCAATTCGGAGAATGTGCGTTTCTCCCCCAGTATGGGCGACGGCAGCCTCAACCCGCAAGACGGCTTGACCTACTACAACCAGGATGTTGGCAAGGTACCTGCTGGAACCACCTTCCGCCTGTCTATGAATTACACAAAAACAGATGATAACCTCAGCGCCAACCAGATTCCCGTTTCCGCCTCACAGCCGCTTGACCAACCGGATACCCGCCAGGTATCAGCAACGGATGTGCTGGGCGTGGACCGCAACATCCTCATCTGGCTGCTGATGATTGCCGGTGCAGGAATGATGATAGGCGCAGTCATTTGGCTTATCCGTTCCGGCAAGCAAAACCGCAAGCGTGGGCGCAACCGTCATGCATCCGGTGAAAAGGACGAATTTGTTTACTGTACGGAATGCGGCAGCCGCGCCCGCAAGGGCGATGCCTTCTGCCGNNTTACTTTTCCGGCGCGCCGGCGGTGATCCAGTCAATCACGCTTTGCAGTTCTTCCGGCGTGAACTGACCCGGGTGTCCACCTGCCTGCATGACCTGCACCAGTTTGCTGGCTGCCGCGTCCCCGGCAACCAGTACCGGACCGCTTGCCCCGCCTTTCAGCAGGTCGGCATAGGTCGCCACGCTCAGTCCGCCCATCTCACCATGGCACGAGCCACACTTCTGGTCAAACAGGGCAGCGAAGCCGCCCTCCCAGGTGGTTGCGGCAGCCGGTACAGCTGTCGGCGCAGCAATGGGCAGCGGGGTGGGGGTCCGCGGCACAAACACTGGCACATTCTCTTCCACCGGCGCATACGTGTTGGCAGCCGATGCTTCAATGCCCACATAGGCGTAGACAATGAAAATCGTGAACAGGGTAAGCACAACCGCAATCGGGATGAAGATGGTCATGCGTTTGCGGACAGTTTCTTTGGAAGGCGCTTTGTACGTGCCTTTTGCCATATCTTCCAGTTCGAGGATATGCTCTTCTTCCATTTGCTCTTGGGTCATGTGTCCCTTAATCATGGACCAGTTCCAGGAGCGGATATGGACGGTGTAGAAGTGCCACAGGATGATGGCGGCAATCGCCAGTACAGCTTCCCAGCCATGCGCCATTTTAGCTGCCGGAATGATAACCCCGGGTAAATACTTGGCGGTGAAAATGGGGTTCCAGAGCATAAAGCCGGTAAGCGCCATAATAAAGGTTCCCCATATCATTGCCCAGTATTCCATCTTCTCAATGAAGTTGTAGCGCCCCATGCGGGGTGCTTCTTTGCGCAAGCCCAGGTTGTACAGGATGGATTGCACACCGTCCACCACATCCTTGGGACCAGGCGCCATACTGGCAGGCTCTTGTTTGACAAACAATTTGTAAATTGCCACGATGATGTGGTAGAACGTCAGCACAATCAACACGATGGCTGCCACATGGTGGATAACACGCATCGCTTCAATACCGCCAAACAGGTTGGTGGTGAACTTGGAAATTCCAACGGTTGGGAATTTTTGCGGTAGTCCTGTGATTCCAAGCAAACTGAAGGACACGAACAGCAGGAAGTGCTCAACCCGCCGGGTGACATCAAAGCGTTGGTAGGTTTTCTGGTTTGCCATGTTAGTCCTCCTTACCCTTTTCTTCGGCAGGCTTTTCAACCTCAACCGTTTCAGCATGGCTTTTCGCCTTGCCGCGGGTGCGGATTTTCCGGAAGATGTCCGTGCCTATCCAGAATGCCATACCGCCCAACACCAAAGGTATGAGGATTTTGTAGAACAACTGCACATAAAAAATGAGCGGGGTGTTCTCAGCCGAGGGTGTGTAGTGGCTCAACCATGAATCCGGGAAGGACGCCGTCGCATCCGGGTGGCAGCGTTGGCAGGTAACCAGGATGTTTTCCTTGACTGCCAACCCGCGGGTGGGGTCGTCGATTGAGACAATATTATGAATGCCGTGACAGTCATAACACACCGGCTTGTTGACTTGCTCATAAGGGTTTTCAGGATTGAACAGGACAGTGGTGGTACCGTGAAAATCAGTCACGTAAGTGCTCAGGACGTTGGTGTTCAATCCGTACTTATCCATGATGCTGGCGTCGGTGTGGCACTTGGCGCAACTTTGCACGGATGAAAGTTTGAACTGGGTGGTAGCCGGGTCGCTGATGGTATGCACACCATGACAATCGGCACAGGTGGGCACGTCCGGGTTGCCTTCCAGGATGCCAGCGCCATGCACCGACTGGGTGTATTGGTCGTAGATGGCGCTGTGGCAGCGGGAGCAGGTGACCGGGATTTGTACGCGTGCTTCGTCGGTCAGTTTGCCATCCACGTAGACCAGTTTTTGGGTGTGCGGGTCATGGCAGTCTGAGCACGTCGCAGCGTTGGTGTTGCCTTCCTTCAGCAGCATGGCATGGATACTATCATCCTGCTCTGAGGATTCCTTGGCGTGGCATTGCTTGCAGGTTTCCGTATATTGCAGGGTGTAATCCCGCGCAGTTTGGACAGCCACTTTGTCGTGCGGGAAGCCAGTGATGGAGGCGTGGCAGTCGGTGCATGCCAGCCCGCTGGTACCGTGGATGGAGGCTTCCCAGGCGGGCAGGTCGACCGTCAAATTCAGGACGTCGCCTTTGTCCAGTTTGAGGGTCATATTGGCTTGCTGGTGGCAGCCGATGCAGGCTGCGTTGTCTGCCGGCGTACCAGTTTGTGGCAGAACGGCAGCGGGGCTGTCTGCTCGGGCGGAACCCGTGAAAGCAGCCAGGGCAGCCACCAGGCACAGAGCGCCCGCCAGCATCAGCGCTAACCATAGACTTGATTTGGTTTTTGAATGGGGAATTCCTGTCATTTCTCAGGCTCCTATCAATTAGGTTGATTGCAGAAGGCAATCGGGATAAATTTCACAATCATCTGGTAAATTATACATGAATTTGGTAAAAACTCATCCAATTTTCATCTTACTGGATGTACGACCGCGCAGGTAGGGGAAGACATCCCCTGCAACCATGACAAATATCACCAAAACAGGCAGGATTTGGCTGGTATGGAAGATGATGAACTAATGGCTTGCATCCAGCCTGTTATCCTGGCGTAATTGAGTCGTAATCGTCACTTTCCACGACGCCACACCTGATACAAGCCCAGCCGTCCGTTGCTGCCGTCTGACTCGTAGGTATCCTGCACCTCAAACCCTGACGCCGCCGCCAGGTCGGTCAACTCTGCCCGCGTAAACAGATGCACGTAGCGCAGCCCCACCTGTTCCGGTTGTCCGGGCAGGCTGGCGCGCCAATCCAACAGGGTATCGCCCGGCTCCAGCGTGTGCTCATCAATGCCTGCCAGCGACCAGGGCTGAACCCGCGCCAGCCAGCGATCCGAATTGGCGAACTGCCAGTTACTGAGTATGAAGAGCGCACCCGGTTGGAGCAGGGATGCCAGGTCTGCCAGCACACGCTGCCGTAATTCCATTCCCGGCAGGTGATGCAGCACCGCAAACGCCAGCGCTCCATCCCAATCGCCGTCCTGCACA
>DFYN01000162.1:1829-8286 GCA_002383615.1 Anaerolineaceae bacterium UBA4081 | reverse complement strand
GGTGCGTTACTGGTTTGTGGCGACCCGCATTCCGGCAAGACTGCCTTCTTGCAGTCGGCAACCGCTTCCCTTTTGGCAAAAGACCCATCCGGCGACATTCAATTTACTTTCATTACAGGACGACCAGAGGAGTGGCTCTTGACTGCTCATGTCGCACGTATGCAGGATAGCTTGCGAGGCGCGTATGCTGCCTGGGAAGGCGATGCCCAATCTGCCATCCTTGCTCTTGCCCAACTGACCGAATGGCGTTTGCATGGTCGGGCGAGGGGACCGGTGCAATGGCTGGTGGTAGACGCCCTCGATCACCTCTTCCAGATGCCTGCCTTTGTCCTGGAGTCTTTTGCATGGTTGTTAAAAATGGGCAGCGAAGTGGGTGTGCGTGTGGCTGTCAGCTTACCCACCCGATCTGCGCGCATACTGGACGAGTGGGTTAATGCCTTCCCGACCCGTGTATTTAGCCATATCTCAGACAAGCACCTTGGTCAACGTTTGACAGGCGCTGTTTCCATACAGACTGGACAACTGCACTCAGGTTCGCAGTTTGCTGTTTGCTTGCAGCATCACTGGACCACTTTTCACTTACCGCTTCAAACGCGGACAAAGGGAGACTGAAATGAATGCTGGTATGCTTTGGTTTGATAATGACCCGCGAACTGACCTGGTCACCAAACTGGCTCAGGCAGCCGATTACTTCAAACACAAATATGGCTATCAACCGGATGTATGTTTTATCCACCCGACGCTGGCGTCAAAACTGACCGACATGCCTTCCGGGCTGGCTGTAAAAGCCAGTCAGATGATCCGCCCCAATTATTTCTGGCTGGGGATTCACGAGCCCACCCAGGGGTAGGCATCAGCATGTAGCGTTAAAGAGAGGGGTCATCCCTGGGGATAGAGGGCGATATACCTTTTGGTGGTTTCTTTCTGAAAAGGTTGACAATATGATTCCGCATCAGGTAAAACAGCCTGCGGAGTGGGTTGGCAGAAAATTCTTCTGCAAAGTGGTCGGCTGCCTCTTGCAGGCTGATGGTTTTATTTTGCCCTTGCTGCATGTACCAGAGATGCTCAATCACCCATAGGTATAAGTCCGTCTCAGTGCGTCTCGGAAATTGCCGGAGAATGTTCTGCTGCCGAAGCACAAGAACCAGCGGTAAATACACATCGTCATACCAGGATGTGACCGCTTCTTCATAAGGAATTTCCCGCCCAAGATTGAGCCCCATAAAGTATTGATGTGTCTGGATGTGTTCCAATAAATGGTCAAATGCGCCAGGAATGCTGGCAGATAGAGATGAATTCGGGCGGAGGGTATCCAGCCTGGTTAGCGAATAAAACCGCCTCTTTTCCTGCTGTAAGATTAATGAGTCAACATCTGTATGTGCATCTATTGCCACATCGCTGATGACCTCAATGACATATGCGTCAATAAATGCCTGACCTCGTTCACGTGCAACCGACACTCGGTGGTTGCCATCTTTCACAAAATAGATTTCACCAATTTTATAGAGCTCGATTGGCGGCAAGATGACATCCCGCAGATGAGCGCGGTCAATACTCTCCCAACGGGAACGCGTATGGGTTTGGCGGGGCAGAAACGCCCGGTCAAAATCATTGTAGCGGTTGACTGAACCGACAATTTGGTCAAGGGGAACTTCACGTAAGCCAATGGAATGTTCTCCTCGAAATGGTATGTGGGCGCGAATCTCGTCAAAAGGCAGCAACTCTTGGTCGGCGCCCGTAAAGCGCGAGAAGAATGCCCGCCAGAACCCTTTCCGATAAGCCCATTCAAAATCGACGCGGGCAGTTTGGATCACATCCCGTCCATGTTCAGCATGGTTGTCGCTCATATTCGTCTCCGTGAAGGAAGTTCCATACCACGCCGGTCGGGCGGGGTGTAACGCACCACTTGATAACCGTACACATTGAGCACGGTTGTGTCATCTACCCGCGACGAGATGACGGCGTCCTTGCGGTAAATATGGATATGTCCGTGCAGGTGATAAGCAGGGTGAAAGACCCGCCTCAACCAGTTAAAGGCTTTTATCCCATGGTGGGGACGATCGCTTTGGTCGTGGATGCCCCAGGGCGGGGCGTGACTGACAAAGATATCCAGATAACGCCCATAACGGATTTTATTAACAAGAATAGCTGGCGCCATCATTAACACCATCGACCACATGTCTGCNNTCGCGTACCACGCGGCGGTGAAGTTCAACTGCTCCCCAGGGGTAGGTGCGCTCACCTGCTGTCGTAATTTCAATGGTGGGAGAATGGTTCCCGCGCACATAATACAGGGGGATATCCAGCATGCTGATTATGTATTCAAGGTAATAATTGGGCAGGTCGCCGCAGGAAATGATCAGGTCCACATCATTAAACCGCTGCCTCACCATTGGACTGTAGATAAAGCCTATTTCGATGTCACTCACTGCCAGGATTTTCATGCGTCAGGTAAGGAATCGTCGTCATCTGAACATAAAGCGACCGCTACTGCCGCAGCCAGGCTGCGGGTGTGGGTGATGCTGATGGACCAGTCGATGATCCCAAGTTGATTGGCAGCTTCAATTGCTTTACCATGCAGCTTGAGAAATGGTTCACCAGATTTTGAGGACAGGATTTCAATGTCCTGCCAGTGGACAAATCCAATCCCGCACCCCAATACCTTGGCGACGGCTTCTTTGGCGGCAAAGCGACCAGCCAGCGAAGCTGTGGAGGTGGAGGCAGCTCTTTCAGCAGAGGTGAAGACCCGGGTCAGAAAACGCTCACGTATTCCCTCTGAAATCTCATCCAGTCGTTGAATTTCGACCATATCAAGACCGCTGCGCACCCGGTTCATAATTTACTCACGGGCAGGTCCAGCGCTGACAATTGCCAGACGGTCTGCATCCAACCAGCGGCGGGCTGCTTCGAGTACTTCTGCCCGGGTGACTGCCTGGATCAATGTCGGGTAGCGCTGATAATAATCCAGCCCTAACTGGAAGCGTTCGAGGTTTAGGAGTGCACCTGCAACACCACCATTTGACTCAAGGGATAGGGGCAGCCTGCCGATATAGTTAGCCTGGCTGTCAGCCAATTCTTCCGCAGTCACCTGCTCACTCGTGAACCGACGCAATTCAACGATGATGAGGTCAATGGCTTTATCTAAATTCACGGGGTTGACGCCGGCAGAAACTTCCCAAGAACCGGCAGCAATCCAGGCGTTTAGACTGGTCGATGCGCTATACGCCAACCCGGCTTGTTCACGTACAACATCCCCGATGCGTCCCATCATGCCAAATTGACCGAGGATGTTATTGCCAAGCGAAGCAGCCAGATAATCCGGTGATTTACGATGGGGACCCAGGCAACCCATCACCAGGTCCGATTGAATTTTACCGGTAATGGCAATATGCTCACGAGTAGATGTAGTGAGGGAATGGATTGGTGGGAATGGCGCCGCAGCGGTTTGATGCGGGTTTTGCCAGGTACCGAATCGTTCTTCCACCATGGCAGCAACCTGTTGGGGTTCAATGGAACCGACGACCACAATGACCATACCCTTTGGACCATAATGGGTCTGATGAAACGTGATTAATTCTGCCTGTGTGAGGGGTCGGACGGTCTCGGTATACCCATCTTCTGCGCGACCATAAGGGTGGTCGGGGAATAATATTTCCTCAAATCGCATGGATGCCATTTCTTCGGTATCCTGTTCGCGCATGGCAAAACCAGTCATCATTTGCGCCCGCAATCGTTCCAACTGATCCAAGGGAAAAGTCGGGGTGAACAAGCATTCAGCCGTTAGATCTAGCAAAAGCGGCAAGTCTTCAGCAAGTGAACGCCCGGAAAAGGACACATTATGGACACTGGCGCCAAACCCCAGGCTGGCGCCCGCAGATTCGAGCGCATCAAAGATTTGTTGGAAAGAGTGCTTTTGGGTGCCGCGCATGAGCATCAGAGAGGTGAGGTATGCCAATCCAGCTTTTTCAGGCGGATCGAACTGGCTGCCTGCGATCAAGTAACCGCTGATCACCACCGACGGGCTGGCGCCGTTGCGCCTGCACAAAAGGGTAATGCCGTTGGATAATTCAGATCGGTGGATATCTTGAGGTCCAGGCAGGGACTTCCAGTGGATATTGGGGCTCATGAGTGGCTCTCCTCTTCATTGCCGGTGGGCAGGTAAATTCCAGTCACCCGGCTGTTTGGCGTGAAACGGGTTTGGGCAACTCGTTGAACATCCGCAGGTGTAACTGCCTCAAGCTGCTGCAAATAATTTTCAAACCAGGCATAACTGGCAAACATTTCAGCATAACCCAGCCAAAACCCCTGGTTAGTGATGTTCTCGCTGCCATAAGCAAACAGCGCTCGTGCTTGCTTGATTGCACGGGCTACCTCTGCTTCGGCGACGGGTGTATTCTGCAGCAGGTAAATTTCCTTTTCCACAGCTGCCAAAACCTGGTCTGCTGTTTTATCCGGGCGGACGGTTATGGTGATGTCGTAAGTAAACGGGTCAATGGTGGCGGGCAAGCCGCCATGGACGGAGACAGCCAGTTCACCCTCCACCAGCGTCCGGTACAGTCGGCTGGTACGATTGGATACACCGCCCCCGCCAAACATGTTCAGGCTGGTGGGTCCTGTCAGGAGGCTGTCCAGCACTGTCATCGCAAAGAAATCTGGGTCGGACGCAGCGGGTGAGCGAAATGCCAGTTGCAGGAAGGTGGTTTCACCTGGACCCTCAACTATGACACGGCGTTCACTTTCTAAAGGTGGCTCGGGAGGCAGGGATAACCTTTCAGTGAACTCGCCAGGCACTTTCTCGTAAAGCTCACGCAGGCGCATAATCATCGCCTCAGTGTCAAAATCACCAGCAACAGCCACTACAGCATTCCCGGGCTGATAGTAAGTGCGGTAATGTTGGTACAACTCGTCCCGGGTAATATGGTGCAAATCCGCCTGGCTGCCGATGACTTCAGATCGGTAAGGATGGCGGTCAAAAGAAGCTGATTGGACAGCTTCTCCCAGACGGAAGAGCGGCTCGTTCTCGTCACCTTCACGCTCAGAGATGACTACGGTACGTTCGTGTTCCACCTCATCCGGGTCATAGATACTGGCAGTCATGCGGTCTGCTTCCAGACGCAACCCCAGGTCTATGGTATCTGCCGGCATGGTCTCAAAATAAGTCGTCCAGTCCAGGTAAGTAAAGGCATTCCACATGCCACCCGTACGTGAAATCGCCTTATCCAGGATACCGGCGGGGAAATCAGGTGTCCCCTTGAATTGCATATGTTCGACCCAATGGGAAATCCCTGTTCGTCCAGGCACTTCGTTGCGGGATCCGACACGATACCAGACCCAATGCGAAACCAGGGGTGCATCGTGGATTTCTTTGAGGTGCAGCACCAAACCGTTTGGCAGGGTCAGGCGCGTGATGGGTATTGGCATGAGAACTCCAGTCAGAAGGGCAGGTTTTGGATATGTCTTCTGCTGAAGTTTAGCATACTTGATGGGAATTTGCAGACCAGCTGAATGAATTCCATTCAGAATTTGCCATGTTTATTCATCTGAAAACCCTGCTAACATACTATAATTATAAGGTCTTAATTGTATGAATATTTATGGGAGGCTGTATGATGATAACCATTCCTTCTGTTGCGGTTGTTGGTGCGGGTCCAGCTGGTATATTTGCAGCACGTGAACTTGCCAGCAAGGGTGTGCGGGTGGCGCTATTCAACCGGGATATCAAACCAGGTGGACTGGCAGAATACGGCATTTATCCCACTAAGGTGAAAATGAAAGAGGGATTACGCAGCCAATTCAGGCAAATCCTTGCTTTGGATAATATTGAATATTTTGGAAATGTACGCGTGGCGCAAGATGGGATTCTCTCGCTGGATGACATTCGCCAACTGGGATTCCATGCGATCCTGGTCACCTGTGGTGCGCAGGGAACCAAATGGCTGAATTTGCCCGGTGAACACCTGCGAGGGGTGTACCATGCCAAAGATTTGGTCTTCCGCTATAACCTCTTACCACCTTTTAGTGAACAACCTGCCGTGATTGGGAAGCGTGTGGCTGTGATTGGGGCTGGAAATGTGATGATGGACATTACCCGCTGGTTGATTTTTGACCAATTAGTGGATGAGGTCTTGATAATTGTCAGGCGAGGTCCGGCGGAGGTTAAGTTCGATAAAAAGGAAGTTCAGGAAGTGGCTGGCTACATTGACATGTCGGCATATAATCAAGAATTGGCTCGGGTGGAACCATTAATGCGTGCCATTGGGCAAGATCCGATCGAGGCACGCCGCTTTATGGACACTGCCGTCGAAAAGGCGGTACCAGGCGACTTGCAGGGTCGTATCCGGATGCGCTTTTTAGCCTCACCGACGGCGATCATTCCTTCCGAATCGGGAGGCGTGGCTGGGCTGGAAGTGGAACATAATGTTCTCGCATTGGATGGTGATGTGGTGAAGGCGCGCGG
>DFYN01000162.1:0-1695 GCA_002383615.1 Anaerolineaceae bacterium UBA4081 | reverse complement strand
CAATGGTGCCCAGGCAGTGCTGGCATACCTGGAGAGTTTACCGCAGATGGCTGAAGCAAACTGGGATGGTTTATACAACCATCTGAAAATACCTCATCATCCATTTGTGACAAAGAAGGATATTCTTAATCTGGAAGAAGCGGAACACAAAATGGCTGTTCAGCTTGGTTTGGAAAGTTATAAATTCAAGTCAGATATTGAGATGTTGACGGCAGCCGGATTACTTGACTGAACTTTTCGGTTTACCGATGTGTTGGAAAGGGATTAACAACAGGAAACCAATGGCAATGATGCCCTGCCCGATTTCAACACCACGCGCCTGCCATTCGCCAAAGAAAGGTACGCCCGGCAAGGGATGTGAGCCCAACCCAAACACATCCGCCATCCCGGCGAATACAGCAACGACATAACCCGTGGCAACCAGGCGCAAGCCAAAGTCAGCAGCAATGCTGGGTTGTTCATTCCGCCAGAGGGACATCAGACTGATATATCCGCCGATGCAAATCATCGCAAGACCAATTAAAAAAACGGCGATTTGCACGAAACCAATTACGGGACTGCGATCCAAACCGAAGACACCCGGTCGTGAACCTAAAAGGAAAACCATAAAACCGAACAGCGTTAATAAAAGTCCAATCCGAATCCGCCAGCGGGGAGGTGATTTCTGCCTGGGTGAAGGCGGCGGTACTTCGGCTGAGATGGGTAACTGGGTCGGTTCGTCACTCATGCAGGTAATCCAACCTCCAACATTCGCTGCCAGTTGCCTCCAAATATCGCGTCAATATCCAATTTGGTATATCCCGCATCCCGTAAAACAGGTTCCATTTTTTGGATGTCGGCAATGGTATCCATCTCCAGAGGAATGTGGGGAAAGCCAAAACCACCATCAAAGTCCGTACCGAAGGCAGCGTGATTCGCGCTGCCAGCTATCTGGCAAATGTGGTCCAGATGGCGAAGCATGGTCTTCATTGTAACTCGATCGCGTGGGTCACTCTGGGTCCAGGTGCTGTCCAGAAAGCGATTGTATGGGATGATTCCCATGACGCCACCCCGTTGCACGAGGCGCTTAATGGTGAGATCGGTAAAATGGCGTTCATTGGATGAACCATTTATCACCCGGCAGTTCGCATGCGATGCAATGATATGTCCTTCATATAAGTCCAAGGCTTCCAGGGCAGATGCTTCGGTCATATGGCTGATATCTAAAATATACCCGATTTTTGCCATTCTTTTGAGCAATTCCCGACCTTCTTCGGTGAAACCACCCGAGGAGTGGGTGCCGCCGCAAAAGCGAAAACCAGCCCATACAGGTCCAATGATCCGTAAACCACGCTGCCAGTAATCCTCAATATCTGCAAAGGTTCGGATACCCTCAGCGCCTTCCAACAACCACACCAATCCTACCGGGTGGGTGGTGGTCGGAAAATCCGAAGGTTGTTCCCGCCAGGTTTGCAGGTGGGCATTCAGTTCGGAACGGGAGCGGATATGGCAAAACATATCCGGAGACTCGCCCATCCACTGGTCGTAGAAATCCATCTGACCTTGGAAGATCCGGTTGCCTTCATCCGTGTTGGCGTAATTGAGCTTATCCCAGACACCTTCACTGTGTTCAACAGGCGGTGCAAAGATCGTGGAGAAAATGATAGCCGTTTGGGCTTGTTGGAGTTCCTGCCACCCAATGGTGGCAGCGCCGTT
>DFYN01000093.1:3290-5225 GCA_002383615.1 Anaerolineaceae bacterium UBA4081 | reverse complement strand
TTGCCGTACATCAAATTACTGTTATAATTTGCGGTTGCGCGTGCAGACCGCCAATTTTGATAATAGAAGGAGTTTCGCTGTGCCACGCAAAGTAAAAGTACCAAAAACCAAACTGAAGACCCACAAAGCAACTTCGAAACGGTTCCGCTTGACCGGGTCTGGTGTCTTAATGCGCACGAAGGGCGGCAAAAGCCATTTCCGCCGCCGTACTTCCAAGCGGGTGAAGGCATTGCTGTCGGAAATGATCCCTGTTGAAGGCAAGAGTATCATTCGCCGCGTGCGCCGTTTGGCGCCGAACATGGAGTAATCCTCCCGTCGTATCCGTTTTTATGCAGCTGTTGGGTGCTNNAAAGGTTATTTCGGCTCCCGCCATCGCTTGTTCAGGCGGGCAAATGAAGCCATCCTAAAGGCAATGTGGTACGCAACCCGCGACCGCCGCACGCGCAAGCGTGACCTGCGCAAATTGTGGATTGCCCGTATCAATGCCGCTGCCCGCCAAAATTTTGCGGTACTGTACCTCCGCGCTACGGGCAAGGAATTGGATTATACTGCCGTCAAGAATCCGGAAGCGCTGGCTGGTCTCAGCTACAGCCGTTTCATTGCTGGATTAAAGAAAGCGAACATTGAATTGAATCGAAAGATGTTGGCTGACCTGGCAGTTCGCGATCCAATGGCTTTTAGCCGAATTATGGACGAAGTCAAAACCGTGCTCGGAGTTTCCGTACACGTAATCAAGGGCAGCAGCGAAACAGCCCTGCCTTGGAAAGAATGGGCGGGTAAGCAGTATTAAACCGCGTATCAGTCTGCACAGCGCAATCAACAGGATGGCATTTCGCCATCCTGTTTTTGATTGTTCGTCGTTACCGGTGTAGAATAAACAAATGATCACATCGGTTAAGAACCCCAAAATTCAATGGATCCGCAGCCTGCTGGATAAGCGCCAGGACCGTGAGCGTGAGCATGCCTACGTGGTCGAAGGTGTGCGCCTGGTGGAGGAAGCGGTTGGTTCAGGCATTCCCATCCGTCTGGCGCTGTATACCACTTCCCTATCTTCGCGCGGGATGGCATCTGTCGCAGCCATGCAGACAATGGGAGTGGATGTCGAAGAGGTCATGCCCCATGTGCTTTCTGCTGTGACAGGCACAGAAACTCCCCAAGGCGTCCTTGCCGTCATGGAGCTGGCAGGTTTGCCACTACCCGCGCTGGTGGATTTTGCGTTGGTGTTGGACACCATTCGGGACCCCGGCAACCTGGGAACCTTACTGCGCAGCGCTGCAGCCGCTGGTGTTCAGGCTGTCCTCATCTCGCCTGAAACGGCGGATGTATACAGCCCCAAGGTGGTGCGGTCTGCCATGGGTGCCCATTTCCATTTACCCATAGTGAGTACTGACTGGCAGACTATCCGATATTTATTAGGCACCTGGAAGGTGAAAACCTGGCTAACTGACGCTGACGCTTCAATGAGTATGTATACAGTTGATTTTCGAATCCCATCCGCTTTAGTCATCTCAGGTGAGGCAACCGGTACCTCAGAGGGAGCCAGAGCGTTGGCTCAGGGAGTGGTATCCATCCCCATGCCTGGACGGGCAGAATCGCTCAATGCGGCTATTGCCGGCAGCATCCTATTATTTGAAGTGGTGAGACAGAGGACGCTATGAAAATTCGCTCCGTGACGTGTTTCTATGACCCTNNATTCCATTCCCGCAGATGGTACCCACATGTTGCGATGAAAGTGCAGTCCGGTTGGCAGTTCAAATGGAAATGGATGCCCGGGAACAGGGGTTTGACTACCTGAGTTTTGGACCTGCCACAACTGATGAGGCGGAAAGTTACCGCCTCATTCCTGCCATGCTGAGCGCAACCGAAACAGTTTTCTTGAGCGCAAGCCTGACCTCCGGTTCACATGTGAATCTGGATGCGGTCTGGGCAGCAGCA
>DFYN01000093.1:0-3147 GCA_002383615.1 Anaerolineaceae bacterium UBA4081 | reverse complement strand
TGCAAAAGGTTGCGGAAAGCCTATCGAACCAATTTGGAATCAGATTTGGCGGTTTTGACTTTTCACCAGCGCCCTTCCCCGATGCTTCCTGTTCTCTTGGCGGCGCAATCGAATCTTTGAGCGGCGTTCCCCTGGGCAGCAGCGGGTCATTGGCTGCGGCAGCCATCTGTGCTGAAACCCTGGATCGGGGTTCCTGGTTGCGAACTGGATTTAATGGCTTGATGCTGCCGGTGCTTGAGGATTCAATCCTGGCTAAGCGGGCTGCCGAGGGCAGCCTGACGGTCAAAGACTTGCTGATGTATTCGGCGGTGTGCGGCACGGGTTTGGATACTGTCCCGCTTCCAGGAGACGCTGACGTGGGCAGCCTGGCAGCCCTATTGCTGGATGTGGCTGCGCTGGCAGTGCGGCTTAATAAACCCCTGACGGCACGCCTGATGCCTGTTCCTGGTAAAGCAGCCGGTGAACCCGTNNTGAGCGGACGTTTGAAACTCAACGATAAAACCCCAACGGAGTTGCATGGAAATTGCTCGATCAAACCCAAAAACTGTCCTGAGCTATCAGGACAGTTGTAATCTATGGTGGAATATTCCGATTTTTGTCAAACGAGTTGCTATTTTGCCTGTTTGAAATTGATCAGCACCAAATTTCGTTGGCAATCGCTGAAGGTGTCAAACTTGATGCGCTCAGAGATAGGTATATTACCCTGATCATATAATTGCACCCATAAGCTGCCGGTTGCATCGGTAGGTTCATTCCCAAGCACAAATTCGTAACCTGATTCACCATACCATTGGGATGCGCTGCCCGTCAGGGTGGTGATATCAATTGGCTTACCTGCAAGTGAACCACCCAGCCTAACAACCAAACCAATCACCGGACGCCCTGACAGGTCAAAGACCTGTCCAGCCACGCCCATCCAATCACATCCGGATTCTGGGTGAAATACAGTCGAAGGGAAGCTGACCGGCAAGGATTGCAAGGCAAAGGGATAGTTGGAATAAAACACAGTGGGCGTTTCAATCACTGGGATGGGTGTATGGGTGGGTGCGAGGACTGCGGTTGCTTCAACAGGCGTTTGGGTTGCCACAATTTCGGTGGTTTCCGATGTCGCTGTGGGTAGAATGGCTTCGGGGATAGCGGTAGGTGTCTCTATAACCAGCACAGCGGGTAAAGACGGTGGCGGAAATGGATTGAAGGGTGAGGTTGGATTGAGGTAGACTAACAGGAAATATCCACCTAACAGAAGAATAACAATGACAGTGACGAGGGTTAGGAAGTTCAGGCAGCCATCATTGCGGCGGCGGCGTGGTCGGCGGGTGGTCTTCGATGCAGGCGAACTTGTTGTCATGAGTCTCTCTCCAAATGTTACGGGAGCAAGATGGTGATGGTACTGGTCGTTCGCTGTTGGTCCAACCAGGCTTGAACTGCTTCGGTTTGCATTCTGCGGCGAATATCTGGCGCCAGGGGGTGGTTGGCATCGCGTTCAGCCACATAAATGATGTGATAACCAAATTCAGTTTCAATGATGGCTGAGTATTGCCCAACTTCTAGGGCAAAGGCAGCCTCTTCCACGGCGGGTTGGGTCAGCGTCCCTCGCGGGAACCAGCCCAGGTCTCCAGCCGTTAGCGGGTCGTACCACCCTGCTACCTTTGCAAAATCCGTGCCAGTTTGGAGTTCGTCGTAAGCTGCCTGGATTCGTGTTTGGGTGCGCAACAGAATTTGGCGGGCATGAATTTGGTCAGCTGTTTCGGGTACCTGGCTGGCAATTTGGTCACGCTGCCAGGCGGCAGCAATTTGGCGTGCCAGTGCCCGCTGAAAGCTTTCAGGGGTGTAATGGTTTCGTGCAAGATAATCATTGAGGGCTGTTTCGCTGCCAATTTCAGAAGCCAGGCTGGTTATGCGAGCCTGCAATTCATCCTCACTCATCACAAACCCTGCCTGATGCGCGGCTGTCGAAAGTAATAATTCGTCAGTCAGTGTTGTGATAATCAGGTCGCGTGCTTCCTGCTCTGTTAACGTCTTTCCTACCTCAAATTGTGCATCATTAAGGCGTAACAGTTCTTCTTGATAATCTGCAATGGATATGCCAGTTCCATTGACATCTAGCGCCATTGGAATTGGTGTAGGGGTTGGTGTTTCCGGTGTGGCTGTCACTGTNNGTTTCATCGGACTGATTATACCCGAACCCGGGTGATGGTAAACCAACAAAAAATCCACACCCAATCGGGTGTGGATTTTTGTTGCAACCGTTGGTTTAGTATTCCGGCATCTGAGGAGGAGCCGGTTTTTCTGTTTCCGGTGCATCGGTAATCAATGCTTCGGTGGTCAGGATCATAGCTGCGATGGAAGCGGCATTTTCAAGCGCGCCGCGGGTCACCTTGGCGGGGTCAATGACGCCGCCCTTAACCATGTCGATGTATTCGCCTTGAATGACATCGTAACCCATGTGCATGTTCTTTTGTTTCTTCTGCATGGTGCGCACATTTTCCATAACGACGGAGCCTTCTTTGCCGGCATTTTCAACAATGCGGCGCATCGGAACTTCCAAAGCCTTGCGGACAATGGCGACGCCAATTTGCTCGTCATCGTAGTCCATCTTCAATCCGTCGAGGGCGGAAATTGCATTGATCAGCGCAACGCCGCCACCCGGGACGATGCCTTCTTCAACAGCCGCGCGGGTTGCTGAGAGGGCGTCTTCCACACGGTGTTTCTTTTCCTTCAGTTCGGTTTCAGTTGCGGCGCCAACCCGAATGATGGCAACGCCACCGGACAGTTTCGCCAGGCGTTCCTGTAGTTTTTCGCGGTCGTAATCGCTGGTGGATTTGTCAATCTCAACCCGGATCTGGTCGATGCGGGAATCAATCAGGGCTTCTTCACCCTTGCCACCGATGATGGTGGTGTTGTCCTTGTCGGCAGATACCTTTTCGGCACGACCGAGGTCAGCGATGGTTACGGTTTCCAACTTGCGACCCGTTTCCTCAGAGATGAGGGTGGCGCCAGTCAGGACGGCGATGTCCTGCAGCATAGCTTTGCGACGGTCGCCAAAACCAGGGGCTTTGACAGCTAATACATTCAGCAAGCCACGCAGTTTGTTGAGGACAAGGGTCGCCAGTGCTTCGCTGTCGATATCTTCAGCAATGATGACGA
>DFYN01000104.1 GCA_002383615.1 Anaerolineaceae bacterium UBA4081 | reverse complement strand
TAGCTCAACCGCCATAGTCATCTCATCATAACCCTGTAAGGTCACTGGTAAATCTGCGGGCGGCATACCGCCTGAAACCATCTCAACCTGACCCTTGATTGTGATCGTCTGAGGGACTGCCGGGTTGACTTCAGGTGGGTTGGCAGGCTGGTTTTCTGCCATTCCTGATGAGGGAGTCAGGAGGGTTCGCAAATAAGCGCTGACAGCCCAAATCTGTGCCTCATCCAACTGGCTNNGCATAAGCCGGCATCATGTCTTTACCAGACGCAATTACCGTCGCCAGTTCTGCGTCCGACCTGATTGCGAGCGTTTCTGGTTTACGCCAATCCGGCAGGTTTTTACCCGCCGAATCCGGTCCATCACCAGCGCCAGAAATGCCATGGCAGGTAGCACAGAAGTCTTCATAGACCTGCTGCCCTGCTGCCATTTGTTCAGGAGTGACGCTCAACGTCAGCGCATATGCCACCACATCCCAGCGCTGGCGGTCGTTGAGTGATTTGAACCCGGGCATGCCATTGGTCATCTTCCCTACGGTGACCAGCGTGTACCAGTCTGCCGGACGCGCTTTACGGGCAACAGCCAGGTCGCCAATGGCAGGCACCGGGCTGGGTGATTTTTCTGCCAGTGACCCATCCCCCATGCCAGTTTCGCCATGACACGGCGCGCACTTTTCGGCGTAGATCGCCTGTCCGCTGATCAGGTCGGGGGCTACCAACGGATAAGTATCCGCAACTGTAACAGGCGCAGATGTGACTGTGGGCAGCGAAGCATTAGGAGGGGGTGTCACATCTCCAGCCAGAGAGCAACCGGTCAACACAACAAAAAGGGAAAGGGATATTATCCAGAAATATGGCTTCATGATTTCTCCAGCGCTAAAGCGTTGCGCCGCAATTCGCGCAGAATTTATCAGACTTTGTGTAAGGTACGCCGCATTTTGGACAGAATCCGCTAACCAGACCTTTACGACCCTTTCGGCGTTCAGTAATCAACGCTTCAACGGGGTCTTCTCCTGGTGTAATCAGGCGTTGTCCTTTCTTGCCCTTATGCTCAGTCACCTCGGCTGCTCTACTCTGCACGCTGTCATACTGACGCATGGCTTCAATGGCAGCCGCTCGCATCACTTCACGTTGAACCAGATAATCCTCTTCAGGGATTTTACCCTGGGCATAATCATTTTCCAGGTCGGCAAGGGTAGCCAGTGAGTGCTCTTTGGCTGCCAGCAATTCAGAGGCACGGTGGTCATCCTGCGTATCCACCGCATATCGACCCGTCTTTTTGCTGGTTCGTTCATCCTGCCAGAACGGACGTGTTACGAATACACTTACGCCTGCCAATATTGCCACAATAAAAAGAATTGAACCCAGGTCCATGTGCTGCTCCTAATTGACCGAGCCAGTTTTGGCTTTGTCAATCGCGTCAAGAATTTCGGTAAGGGAAGAATAAGGACCGATCTTCACATCCACCAGTTTGCCATCCGGGCTGATGATGTAGGTTTCGGGAACCCCGCGAATGCGAAACATCTGGGAGATTTTGGTCGCCAGGTCAGGTCCATTTGGATAAGTGATGTCAAATTCAGACAGGTAAGCGCGCGCTTCTGGCTCGGTATCTACATAATCAACACCAAGGAATACAACATCTCCATCCGGACTGAGTTGGCGCCACGCACTTTCAAGGTCAGCTGCTTCTTGCTTACAGGGAAAGCACCAGGAAGCCCAGAAATTGATGACGACCACTTTGCCTTGCATGTCTGCGGTGTTGTATACATCGCCATCAAAAGTTGTCAGGGTGAAGGCTGGAACGGTTTGTCCAATGGTGATGGGTCCTTGCTGCGTCCGCTTCAAACTAAACCCAATCAGGGTTAAAAATGCGAGTAAGACAACCAACGCCAATGCCTGCACCCAAACCGGGAGGGACTTGCGCTGCGATGCTTGAGGCGTTTGTTCTTCCATACTGTCTCCTTACCAAATTAACTAACGGCGCTTCTTGAGTTCTTCTTCCAACCGGGCTGCATAGGCGTCATTCGTCAGGTCAGGCGCTGGTGCTTTGGCTTCACTTGTGGATCCGTTGCCCTTGCGCATGGAATGGAGAACGCGATACACAAGGATTACACCAGCCACCAGGATTACAGGAGGCAAAATATAAACCAGCCAATTTAATCCACGGGCAGGCGGCGCCGCCAGCACCCGGTCGCCATATTGCTGTGCAAAATAATCTTTAATGGCATCTTTCGTCCATCCCTGAGCGAGTTTCAGCCGGATCAGCTCACGCCATTGCGTGCAGGGTTGCGTCGGGCAAACATCCAGGGGAATGTTCTCGCACACCGGGCAGTACAGTTCTTGTGCCACAGCGTTGACTTGATCATCTGTAATAGCCGAGGTGTCTACGGTTGGCGTAGGATCCTGTGCAAATACGGTCCCACCTGGTAAGGCTACCGCGACCACCATTCCAACGACAACTAAGAGGACTAAGCGGATGAAACGCATCATCACCTCGTTTGCTCTTTATCATGGTCCTTGTCCGGCCAGGCAGCCACCAGCGTCCCCAGAATTAAGACGAAGGAACCAAGCCATAACCAATTTACCAGCGGATTGTGGAATACCTTGAACGTCGCGCCTGCGGTGGAGATTGCCTGCCAGTCCACCAGGATGATATACAGGTCGCTTTCCATCGTGCTGCGCACACCCGGGATGGTCATGGGCTGTTGGGCGTCGTAGTAAAAATCCCGCCGCGGATACAGTTCGCCCAACTCCTGCCCATTCTTGCTAACCGACATGACTGCCCGCGCCACATTTCGTCCGTCCGGGGTATCAAA
>DFYN01000080.1 GCA_002383615.1 Anaerolineaceae bacterium UBA4081 | reverse complement strand
ACCTGTACAAGCGGCAGACTGTGTTTGGGAAGGGGATACAAGTATTGATTGGTTCACAATTGCAAATTGGAATTGTGGACATGTGCCAGAAACGGAAGATGACGTGTCCATCTCAAGCGGGACGCCCAACCAGCCGACCATTGGTGAAACCCAAAGTGTCACCGTAAATGCAATTACCATAGACAATGGGGCAAACCTGACCATTCTAAATGGTTCAGCTGTAAATGCTGCTGCCTGGACGATTGACGGCAATGTGACTGCCAATACCGCGGCCTCTTTGATCTATATCAATATTTTTACTTCAGGTGGCGTTGTGAATGTTGGATCCTCAGGCAGTATCACCAAACTGGGTACAGGAGACTTATTCATCTATTCAACCTTTAATAATGCAGGAACGGTTAGCAGTGCTGAATCGGGAACCTATGATGGCGGCTTAGTGCTCATACGGGGTGGAGCCCACACAGGCATCTTTCAGGGGGAGTACTTGTTTGTGGGTAATAATGACGTAGTATCCGGGCAGATTTTTAATTTTAACAGCGGGTCTCAAATTCGTATAAATCAGCTGCATGCACGTGGAGGTACAGTTAATTTATTTGGCTCAATTTCTCAGCCTGAAAACACTGGCACTTATCTATTCGTCCAGCCGAGCAGCGGAACATGCGTTGTCTATTTCAGAACAGGTCTTGGTATTTTGAAAATGCCAGAAACAACCTTAATTGAATATGGTGGGAAATTGATCCTAGAAGCGCAGAGTTACGACTATTCAATGTCAAAGGTAAACTTGGAATATAACGGCGAGATTCAAAACAATAACGCTCTGACCATCACTACCCAGTTCAATTGGAAGGCAGGGAAATTGACCGGTTCTGGTACCACAACTGTAGATTCTGCAGCAACCTTTACCATGGGAGCATCGGTCTATTCGCAAAACGATTTCACTCTGGATGGGCATACCCTGGTCAATAATGCAAGCGCTAACTGGAATAAACGCAATCTGACCTTAGCCAATTCTGCAGAATTTATCAATAACGGCACCTTCAATGCCAATGCGACCACCACAATGTATGGCGGAGAGACTGTCACTTTCACAAATAATGGGACTTTCTTTAAGAACACTCCTGCAACGACCACCACCATGAATGTAGGTTTTATCAATGACGGTGATGTTCAAATAAATGAAGGCAACCTGGAATTTCCACTGGGTATGGATAATGGCGACGACACTACCATCGTCCTGAATGGCGGCAGGCTTGACCCGGGCGATGAACTCCTCCTGGAAAGCGGCGACAGCCTGATTGGCTCGGGTACACTGGCGGCCAACCTGGTCAATGGCGGATCGGTCAGCCCGGGCAACTCAGCTGGCATCATCACTGTGGATGGCGATTACACCCAGCAAGCAGATGGCGTATTGGAGATTCAGCTGGACGGCACAACCCCCAGCCTTTTCGACCAACTGATAGTGACCGGAGCAGCAACGCTGCAAGGGACATTGAACGTGACCCTGCTGCCCGGTTTTACCCCTCAGGAAGGCGACACCTTCTTCATCATCGACCATTCTGGCGAGGGTAGTTCAGGCACAGGCGACTTCGACACGATTAACCTGCCAGACCTGGCTGGCAGTCTGGAGATGGAGATCGACTTTGCTGATCCCGGCGTGACCCTAACGGTGGTCAGCAGAAGCACAGACACCTTCATCTTCCTGCCGATGATCATAAAGTAACTATTCGACAAGCCGGTTGAATCGGAGCAGTTTCTAACCGGCTTGGAACACAAAAGCATTGCTCATAAGACGCAGAATTCTTATAAAGCATAGCCTAAACGATCAGACTGAAACAAGAAAGGGAAAACAATGAAATCTCAGAAACACTTCCATATAAGAACCTTGTTGGCACTTGGCATTTGCCTGGTCCTGTCGGCGGTCGGACCGGTCAACACTGCCCGGGCAGAGACCCTGACGGTAACGACCATTGTTGACGGGTTTGATGGAGTATGTGATGCGCACTGCTCATTAAGGGATGCGATCTATACTGCCAATTCTAATTCTGACCCATCAACCATTATTCTCCCAGCTGGTACTTACGCTCTTACCCAAGTTGGATATGATGACACTGGCATATCAGGCGATCTGGACATCCGTGAGGATGTGATCATCAGCGGGGCAGGCGCAGAACAAACGCTTATCGATGCCCAGGCTTTTACTGATGAGCGGATTTTTGATGTTCAAAATGGGGCAGAAGTTACCATCTCCGGTCTGACTGTCAGTTACGGACATGGAAATTTGGGCGGTGGGGTCAGTTGTAATAACAGTACGCTGACCCTCAACAGTGTCATCATCAGATTTAACGTGAGTTCCAGTTATGGCGGAGGGATTTATAGTGATAACTGTGCTTTGACACTTGACAATACCTTGGTGACAATCAATAGTGCTGCTGATGGGGGTGGGGGGATTTACTTATATGACAGTGAGGTTGCGATAAATGAAAGCATCATCACAGGAAATTCAACGGGGGAAAGTTACTCTGGCGGTGGTGTGTATTGCTACGATTCAAGGCTTTCCATGATTGAAACCAGTTTGTCAGAGAATACTGCAGGCTATGGTGCTGGGATCTTCTCAGTTGGGGGCACATCCATGGTATCACTTGACCGCAGCCTAATTGCGGGAAACTTCGCAGCGATGGAGGGGGGTGGTGTCGCGATGTTGGAAGGTCGAAGCCTTACGATCACTACCAGTACGATAAGCGGCAACGCTGCAAATACCTATGGCGGCGGCATTGATACCCGCGTTGTAACCTCTATTGCGCATTCGACCGTGGTTGAGAATGTCGCTGATGCTGATGGCGACGATCACGGTAATGCTGGTGGGATTTTTTGTTACAGCAGCGGCTGTGAGGCAGATGTCTATCAGACCATCATTGCCAATAATATTGACCATAATACAGCGCCGCTTCATGATTGCGCGACTTGGAGTTCTGGATCGGTTGTTTCTACAGGTTATAACCTGGTTGAAGCGACGGGTAATTGCAGCTTTGAGGCAGATGGGGATATCACCGGGCAGGACCCACAACTTGCTCCACTGAGTTACAACGGCGGACCAACGCAAACGCATGCCCTATTGTTCGGCTCTCCGGCAATTGACGCTGGCAACACTGTTTCTCCCCCTTCCACCGATCAACGCGGATACCCTCGCCCGCTGGATGGCGATGGAGACGGCACAGCCACCTGTGATATCGGAGCATTTGAAGGGTTTTGGGGCGCATTTCTGCCGCTTGTACTGCGGTAGGCTTAACGCGATTGACTGACAAAATCAAAAAAGGCTGGTGACTTTTTGACACCAGCCTTTTCGTTGAAAAATTGCTAACTTATTTGGATTTTCAATGGCAGGTAGGGCTTTTCCGACTCCCAGGTTATCGACTACGACCACTGTGTTGGAGAGGTGAGGTGATGTGAAAGTTCAATTCCGTTTTTGGCAATAATGAAGCGAATCTTCTTTGGCAATATCCAAACGGACCCACCCCCTTGCCCCATCTCCTTTTCGCTTTGCTACAAGGATCTCTGACCTCCGCTGCGCTGGAGGAGGTTGACGGGTCGAAAGCAGCGACATATTCATGATTAAATTAAACGGTTCAAGCATTGTTGTAAAACCGGTTATCTGGCTGTAGGTTGAGTGTTTAGATTGCTTCGTTCCTCGCAATGACAGAAATTTTGCAATGACAGAAGTCTAAGAATTCAACAGGACCCACCCCCCTGGACCCCCTCTCCTTTTCGCTTTGCTACAAGGATCTCTGACCTCCGCTTCGCTGGAGGGGGTGAATTGTAGGACGGCAGTGTATTTTTAATCCGATTTACGCGGTGTGAATCTTTGATCTGTCGCATCGTGCCCTTTGGGTATTGCGAAC
>DFYN01000056.1:519-4590 GCA_002383615.1 Anaerolineaceae bacterium UBA4081 | reverse complement strand
ACCAGATCCAGGATATCCATCCAACGGCGCGTGGAAAGCACCCCGTCAATTCCGGGAACCATGGTCGCGATTTGGTGACCGATGCGGTCCGGCAGACAGCCCGTCGCAATCAGCAGCTGCCCTGGTTTCTTACTGGCAGCCAGTTCTTGAAGGGTTTGGATAGATTCTTCGCGGGCAGAGGCGATAAACCCGCAGGTGTTGACAATCAGGAACCTGGCTTGAGATGGTCGTTCCATCATGCTGAAACCATCTTCTTCCAGGAGAGTNNTTAGTTTTCATAATTTTATTATGGGACAAAAGGTGTCACTGTAGGTGTGGGGGCAGTCGGAGATGGCTTGGGGGTCAAAGTGGCAGGTGCAGTGGTAGTGGGCAATGCAAGGGGTGTGGGCGTAATCACTCCCTGCAAATTGAAGGTCATTTGGATTACCTGTCCCTGAACACCGATGACTCCCAGGTTTTGTGAGTTATAGGTAACNNGGAGTGGTACGACCGTTGAATACTTCCTTATTATCTGCGATGATCTTCAAAAATGCGCGCTGATATGCGTTGATGACGACTTGAATTGCAGCGTTTGGATTAAGCGTATTAGGCGTGGGGGTGCCATTCTCAACGGGGGTTTCAGTCTCAGCCGGAGTTGAAACGTCTGTAGCGAGGGGTGTGCCTTCAATTGCTGGTAGAAGAACTGTCGGGGTAACTGTCGGTTCAAGCGCGGCAACTGTTAAGGTCGCATCCAATTGGCTTGCATTAATGACCTGACCTGCTCCCCACAGGATAAACAGGAACACAATCACCACCAAACCTGCGCCTGCCAGCATATCAGGAGACAACAACCGGCGAAATTGTCCAAATTTTGTAACGGGTTCAGCCTCACCTTTTGCCTGCATCCGCTTTTTCTTGGGTGCAGCTTCAGCTTGGAGAGCATCCTCCCGTCGTGCTTGCAGCGCATCACCGTATCGCAGCATTATGGCATCGATGTCCATATTCAGGAAAGCAGCATAACCATTTAGCATACCGCGCCCCTGGACAGGTGAGGGCAGCTCCTCCAAAACGCCGTTTTCAAGGGCGGTCAGGTAGCGGGCACGGATATGGGTGTGCTGTTCCACTTCAGCGAGGGTAATCCCCAGCCCTCTGCGTCGAGTGCGCAGATCCACACCAATGGCTTGTAATGCCTGCTGCCATGCAGGTAATTGACTGTCTGGCGTTTTTCCTGCTGTTTCGTCTATGGCGAGCCTTGGTTCATCGGAACCTGTAAGCTCGTCATCCGATGCTTTGAGTGGGATCTGAATTTGTTCTGATGAAACGCCCGCCCAGGCATCCAGGAAAGGTTGGGCAGGTAAGCCAAGGGCGCTGGCATACAGGCGAATATAACCCCTGGCTTGAACATCTGATGGTAAATCAGCCCGCCGGTCTTCTTCCAACGCCTGCAGGTAATGCATGCGGACATGCGTCAACTGCGCAATTTGGTCTATAGTCCAATTGCGCGCTTCGCGTGCCTCTCTTAGCATTTCTCCAACAGTGGGCATGGCATTATCCTACCATAATTAACAGGAAACCGGTCAGGATGACCCCTGACCGGTTCAATTGGTGGTTTTGGAGGTTACTCGGTTTTTTCTTCAGCCACAGGTTTTTCGGGAAGTACAGGCGCTTCGCCTTCGCGATGAACGATAATCTTGATTTCAGGGTTGAGGTCAACTGTTACCCGCACGTGGGCAATATGCTCACCCAAAACACGGATAGGTTCAACGTCAATCTGATGGTGGTCAATCTGAGTACCGACCTTGGCATTGAGCGCTTCAGCAATCATCTGATGGGTGATTGACCCATACAACTTGCCAGTCTCACCCGCCTTGGAGGGGAAGGTGAGTATGACACCAGACACAACTTCCGCCACACTTGCCATCTCAGTGTTCAGCGCTGCGCGGTACTGGGCAGCTTTGGCTTTGATATGTTCAATCTGTTTTTGGGCACCGGGGGTGGAGAGAACAGCCAGCCCCTGGGGAATCAGATAATTGCGTCCGTATCCGTCTGCAACCTTCTTGATGTCGCCCGCTCGACCTAATTTATAGACATCTTTAATGAGGAGTACTTTCATGGTTCAAGCCCTTCCGGCATGAGAAATGTCTGGTGTGAAGGGTACAACACGACCAGCGCGCCAATTGTACCATAGAATGGATATGTCTTTCCCCACTATGAGGTTAATCGCTTAATCGCTCCAATCCCTTGCTCTTCAAGACTGGGAGGGCAACCAGAATCCCTGTGTGGGGTAGGTTCAAATCGCCAGTAACGGATTCGGTGGCTGCAATGACCTTATCTACGATATCTTCGTCATTAACAATGGTAAATAGGGTTCGGTTGGTAGCCTCCAAATGGACCTGTAAATCTGCCAGGCTGGGGATAAGTGGCAAGTCATCGCGGAGCGCGCTGCTTTCGCGATGGCGTGCCATGCCTGTGGATGGCAGGATGGTTACGCCGTTAACTCCGGCATCATCCCAGGCATCCAGTATTTCTTCCAATTTTTCAACATCATTTAAGACAAGCAATACAAAGTACATTAGGATTCCTCCTCGGTTGCAGGTGCCTTTTGTGAAGGTGTTTTCGCCGGGGAAAAAGCCGCCCTGAGCATTGGCGGTGTCACCAGCGTAGTAACTAACACCATACCCACAATGGCAGAAAATATATCTGGAGATATAAGATCTTGATCCAAGCCCACTTTTGCCACAATCAAGCCTACCTCGCCTCGCGAGATCATGCCAATCCCCAACTGGAGGGATTCTCGCCAGGAATAGTGTGCCAGTTTTGCACCCCCGCCAGCCCCTACCAGTTTTCCGATGATAGCGAGCGCAGATATGACCAGCATAACCCATAAGGCNNATGCCAGGGCGTGCAATCCCTCTTCAATGCGTTCTTTTTCAGGAGTCCGAGCGAACATTAACCCTGCCAGGAAGGTGCCGGTAATGGCAGCCATTCCCCCCACCAACTCGGCAGCCAATCCAAAGAATAATAGGGTGACAATTGCAAGGGTGACTAATCCCTGGCTGATCGGTAATTTGGCTGTAATGCGCGTGACCCATGGCAGAAACCAGATGCCTATTGCGCTGGACAGACCTAGAAAGAGGATCATTCGACCAAGGACAATCAAGATGGATGATAGACCGCTGCCACCTGTTTCGATCGCCAGGTAGGTGGAAAGTAAAAGGATGACGAGAATGTCATCAAAGACCGCTGCTCCCAGTAATCCCAAACCAACCCGGCTGCGAAGCATTTTTAACTCGATTAATGTTTGAGCTGAGATGCTGACGCTGGTAGCGCCCAGGGTTAAGCCAAGGAACATGGCGTGGCTGAAATCCATGTCGAACATGTAGCCGGCGCCCAACCCCAGTCCAACTGGCACCAGCACGCCAATGATACCGGCAAATGCGGAGACGCGGGAGGATTTTGCCAGATCCTTCAGGTGCAATTCCAGACCTGCCAGGAACATTAACAGCAGGACGCCCAGTTCACCAAGGTGGGCAACCACTTCACCTAAATGGGTGTCGGTAATAAACCCAAGGTGGGCAAGATTTACCACAGAGGGACCTAGAAGTAAACCAATTAGGATTTCACCCAGAACAGAAGGTTGACCCAGTCTGGTACTGAGGTAACCCCCGAGTTTGGCGGCAATTAAAATGATTGCCAGGACAAAGATGAGTTGTAGAAAAGGTGTCATGTCTATTCAAACAATTCAGGAAGGATATCCAGAGTTTACCATAAAAAATCACCTTCCCATCTTAAATCGCCTTCAGGTATACTATGCATACCCTTTCTCGGAATGAGGCGCAGGATGAGCATAAAACAAGAACAACGACGCTGGGAAGAAGAGATTGTCAAACCTGTTCTGGCAAAAAACCCAGAGCGTAAACCTGAGTTTAAAACGATATCAGGTATTCCCCTCCCTCGGGTGGGTTTGCCTAAGGAAGAAAACGCTGCGGGTTATATGGAAGACCTGGGCATGCCGGGTGAATTCCCATTCACCCGCGGTGTACAGCCGACCATGTACCGAGGGCGATTCTGGACGATGCGCCAGTATGCCGG
>DFYN01000056.1:297-438 GCA_002383615.1 Anaerolineaceae bacterium UBA4081 | reverse complement strand
TTGACCAAATCCCGCTGGATAAAGTTTCCACCAGCATGACTATCAATGCGCCAGCTGCAGTTCTATTGGCGATGTACATTGCCGTAGCGCGCCGGCAAGGTGTGGAAACCAAAGCTTTGCGGGGCACCATCCAAAACGACA
>DFYN01000056.1:0-161 GCA_002383615.1 Anaerolineaceae bacterium UBA4081 | reverse complement strand
ATGCCGGTCAGCAGGTGGATAAATTCGCACCTCAATTGTCATTCTTCTTTGCTGCCCACTCGGATTTCATCGAGGAAGTGGCGAAATTCCGTGCTGCTCGGCGATTGTGGGCGCAGATTATGCGTGAACGCTTTGGCGCCAAAGACCCACGCTCCCTGATG
>DFYN01000136.1:4351-4541 GCA_002383615.1 Anaerolineaceae bacterium UBA4081 | reverse complement strand
GTTCGTTCGAAAACCGGGTGAGCAGCACAATACCCTCTGCGCCAGATTGAAGCAAGCGGGCGGCGTGGTTGCGCGCCGTATTGGGTGTGATGACCGCGTCTACCAGGGCATAATCCACAAAAACAATCTGACCGGCGGCGTCAGCCAAATCAACCAGTTCGGATGGCGTGGACACCCACAGCGGTTTTCC
>DFYN01000136.1:0-4334 GCA_002383615.1 Anaerolineaceae bacterium UBA4081 | reverse complement strand
ACGATTTCCAGTCGGTTCTCGTAAAACTCTGTGGTCATAAACACTTCAAATGGTTCTTCGGAGACAATCATTCCGAGGTTTTGCAGCCAGTCAAGTTGAGCGAGTTGGTCTTGGATGTAAGTACGTGCTTCCTGCTCGCCCTGGGTGCCAGCGCTGCGAAAGCCGGAATATGCCTGAATTTGGGTCAAGTCTGCCAGTGTTTGCAGCATGCGTGCTGCTGNNGTTGGAGGCAAGGCAGTTGGGTTGCCCACACCGCAGGCTAGTGTAGCCAGTAAAACAGAAAACAGGCTGATGCCCTTAAGCGTCCGGTTCATTGTCCACCTCCAGAACCCATCAGGTTTGGTTGCGACGCTTTTTGATCCAGGTCATGACGCCCCATCCCATGCCAGCGCCAATCAGGTCAATCGCCAGATCAAATACCTCAGGAGTGCCGGGGGCGCGCGCTTTATAGATCAGTTGGAAAGCTTCCTGCCCGGCAGCCACTACCAACACAATCAAAAGGGCAGTCCAAANNTTCCGGGTAAAAAATGTCATTGAGTTGGCGATTGAGGGGCGTATCCGCTGAGAGCAGCCAGGCAATCGGAAACACCATGACAAATACCAGGATAGTGAGAAGGATTTTTTTCCACATGGGAATTATTATAACCGTCAAGATATAAAAAAAACGGGGCAGGTGGATGCCTGCCCCGCTCTGGTTCTTAGTTACCAGCAGCCACGTCTTGCGCAACCCGCGCCAGGAAATCGACGAGGGGAATAGCGCCGGGGTTGTCGCCATTGCGCATGCGCAAGGCTACTTCGCCCGACTCCATTTCCTTATCGCCCACTACCAGCATGTACGGGATTTTCTGGTTTTGGGCATCGCGGATTTTGGCGTTCATCCGTTCGCCGCGTTCATCCACTTCCACGCGGATGCCGGCAGCCTGGCATTGGCGTGCCACATCCTTAGCGAAGTTCATGTGCCGATCCGCAATGGGGATGATGACCGCCTGGACAGGTGCCAACCAAACCGGGAAAGCCCCGGCAAAGTGTTCGATAATCACACCCAGGAAGCGCTCGGTTGTACCGGTGACGGCGCGATGCAAGACGACAGGCGTATGTTCCGCACCATCCTCGGCAATATAGACGCAGCCCAGTCGGGCTGGTTGGATGAAGTCCACCTGGATGGTGGAGAGCTGCCAATCACGACCCAACACATCCCTTGCGATAAAGTCTGCTTTGGGACCATAGAAAGCGGCTTCGCCAGCAGCCTCAAAGTACTCCAAGCCAGCGGCATCCATGGCTTCTCGCAGGGCGTTTTCGGCTTTCTCCCATTTTTCGTCATCCTGGACGAACTTGCCGCCTTTGCCGCGCAGTGAGAGGCGCACGCGATAATCCGTGAACTTGTAGCGGTTGAGTACCTCGCGGATCAGGTTAAGTGACAGCAGGAACTCAGAACCGATTTGCTCTTCGGTGCAGAAGGTATGGCAGTCATCCTGCGTGAGCGAGCGTACGCGTGTGAGACCATTCAGCTCGCCTGTTTTCTCGTAGCGGTACAGCGTGGCAAACTCGGCGAAGCGCAGCGGCAACTCGCGGTAAGAATGCTTGCCCATCACGTTGTACAGTGTCATATGAGAAGGGCAGTTCATTGGTTTGAGGCGGAAGGCGATATTGTCATCCACCATAGGTGGGAACATGGCGTCCTTGTAGTTNNACATGCGCATAGCCGTAACGGGTTTGCGTTTCACGGACATAGGTTTCCATCAGGTAGCGCAGCATCTCGCCTTTGGGCGTGAAGAGCGGCAAGCCGGGACCGACATCCTCAGAGAAGTAGAACAGTCCCAGGTCTTTACCCAGTTTACGATGGTCGCGTTTCTTGGCTTCTTCCAACCGGGCGAGGTAATCCTCCAGCTCAGCCTTGCTCAGCCAGGCGGTGCCGTAAATGCGTGTAAGTTGCGGGCGTTTCTCATCACCGCGCCAATAAGCGCCAGCCAAAGACATCAATTTGATTCCATCTGGATTAATCTGGTCAGTGGAGTCAACATGCGGACCGCGGCACAAATCCGTGAAGGTGTCATGCGTATAGAGTGAGATTTCAGGTTTCTCTTCGGTCGGGTTGCCATCCTCATCAAAGCCACCCGCTTCCAAACCGGTAATCAATTCCAGTTTGAAGGGTTGGTCTGCAAAGATTTTCTTTGCCTCATCTGCACTGATGACACGGCGCTGGAATTTATAGTTGCCTTTGATGATGGCGCGCATGCGGGCTTCGATTTTTTCCAGGTCTTCCGGTGTGGCGGGACGCGGTAAATCAAAGTCGTAATAGAAGCCATCTTCAATCGCGGGTCCAATTGCCACCTTGGTACCCGGGAACAATTCCATCACAGCCTGCGCCATGATGTGGGCGCTGGAGTGCCGCACGCGGTACAACAGCGTGTCTTCATACTTTTCTTGCTTGATTTGAGCCATTCTGCCTCCAAAGTTGTGGGGCGGGAGCGCCGCCGCTCGAGATGGGTTGGAGGGGCAGGGATACAAATCTCCCGCCCCTGTCTGGGGCGGGAGATTTCTCTCACGCGGTTCCACCCAGATTGACTGCGCCGATGAAGGTACAGCCATCTCGTCTGGACTGATAACGGGGTCAACCGATCGCCTTACTGCCGCAGAAGCGGGTTAGGGCTGCGCTCACAGGGGGTTTTCACCATTACCGGTCGAAGCGGGCTTTCAGCCACTGGCTCGCTCTCTCTGGCGGACGGATGTTTGGTTACTCGTCCTGGTCTACGCGCGTTGTTCAATTACGACTTTCATTATACCGACCTGCCGGGCGAATATCAAGGGTTAACTGACTTGTTCGCTCAGGTAGACTTTGATGCCCATCTGGGAAATCTGGTCTAATTGTGCTTCCAGCCAGTCAATATGGGCTTCCTCGTCTTTGAGGATGGTTTCGAGCAATGCACGTGTGCCATTATCGCCCAGGCTGACGGCTAGCTTGACGCCTTCGTTGTAGGTTTTGATTGCGCCGCTTTCAGCTTCATGGTCGGATTTGAATTGACCTTCTACATCCGGCGCGATGAACATTTTCTTGAGGTTGCTGACCACGGGGATGCCTTCCAGGAACAGGATGCGGTCAATCAACATCTCGGCATGCTTCATCTCGTCAATGGCACGGTGCTCAATTGTATCGTGAAGTTCTTTGTAACCCCAGTTGGCGCACATGGCTGCATGGACCATATATTGGCTGATGGCGGTCAGTTCATCGGATAACTGATCATTTAACAATGCGATAATTTTCTCGTTACCTTTCATGGTTTCCTCCTTAGGAAATGGTTCCTTAATCATAGCACAATTGTTGTTTGAAAGGTAATGAAGCGCATGAAGAAATCGTGCGCCTCACATATAAATTAGGGATGTGTGCATTAAGCTCTTATCGGTNNTACAGGAACAGAAGTGCCAGGACTCCAACGGAAACCCAGGCACCGGTGGACACCAACGGGTTGGCAGCCTGTTTGAGGGCGATGCCAATGACTGCCCAGATGGGAACCAGGAGGTACAACCAATCGCGGCGCAGGAATGCCATGCCGGCTGAGATGAGCGTTGCAACTGCCAGCATGATCACCGTCCAGACGGAGGCGGAGATGCCAAAGCCGTTCCAGTTGATGAAGTATAACCACTGGCTAATATTTGCAACAGTGGCAATGGTGATCCAGCCCAGGTAAATACTGAAGGTGGCGTTAACCAGCCAGCGTTCTTGTTGTGACACCTTGTTTTTGCCAATGTTAAGGCTCAGGTAGATGGCAATCAGGCTGCCCAACAGGATGAGCATAACCGGCACGGTCAGGTTAAACAGGTTGTAATGCCAGAGGAAAATCCAGGCGATATTGGCAGCAGAGGCGAGCAGCACCCAGGGGGTAATGCGCACCAGGCGTACGTTCTCTCGCTGGGCGGGCAGCAACTGGTAGACAGAAAACCCAATCAGGAAAAGGTAAATGATGCCCCAAATGGAAAAAACGTACCCGGCGGGAACGAATAGGACGTCGAATTGATCGGAAACCGCGCCGGTATTTTGCCCGTTGATGGGCAGGGCGTTGGCAAGAATATTGACGGTGATGGTGGCAAGTATTGCCAGGGCAATCAGGATTTGGCGTGCTGAAATAGTTTTCATGGATAGCTCCTTGTGTTTTATTTATTTATTTTACAAGGTTGAGCGACATTTTGATAGGGTAATATATACAAACATTATACAATAATTAATTGTTTTTGTAGGTCGGGTTCCGCGGGGTGTGCGGCACCCGACAAAAGCGCAGGTGGGTAGCACGCCCAGCAACCCGCCCTAAGTACGGTTTGAGACCTGCGGTCATGCCGAT
>DFYN01000097.1:6741-8505 GCA_002383615.1 Anaerolineaceae bacterium UBA4081 | reverse complement strand
GGTCCCTGACCTGGCGATTGTCAAGGATGATGGTCTCACTGAGGCAACTCCCGGCAGCATTGTGACTTACACGCTCACTTATGAGAATAAAGGTGACCAGGGTGCAACCGGAGTTGTTATTAGCGAGATTATCCCCGCTAACACAACCTTCCATGACCCATTAGGGACATCGGGTTGGTCATGTACGCACGGTGCTACCCCGGGTACAACCTGTACCTATCCGCTTATGGGCGAACTCGCAGCTGGCGCTACAGGAAGTGTCTCTTTCAGTCTGGCGATTGATGACCCGATGCCGGCAGGCGTCACCGAAGTGGCAAATACGGCAGTTATTGCTGACGACGAATCAAATGGTGAAGACCCGACTCCGGGCGACAACGAGTCTACCGACACCGATGATATTGTGGCTGCACCGGATATTGCCATCACTAAGACAGATGGCGTCACCCAAACTGCGTCAGGTGCGACCCTGACTTACACGCTGACCATCAGCAATCTGGGAAGCCAGGATGCCACAGGTGTCCTGGTAGAAGATACCATCCCGCTGGGAACCACCTTTGTCAGCGCAGATAATGGCGGAACCTACGACAGCATTACTGGTATTGTCACCTGGCCACTCTTCAATTTGGCTGCTTCTGCAACCCGCGATTTAGTCGTAACGGTCCAGGTGGATAACCCACTGGATGAAACCACATNNGAAACCACCACCCATGTTGTGAACATTGCAGTGGCAAACGATGACGGCACAAATGGCGACGACCTGAATGAAGGAAATAATAGTGACACAGATACTGACCTGGTTGGCTCTGGCAGCAAGGTGTTGGTCTGGGAAGGTCCAACACTAGAACCGACTGCCCGAATTGGCGAGCTGGTAAGTTATGATATCAGCCTGGCCATTGGGGCGCAGGGCGAGACAGCCAACCTGGTATTGACTGATGTTCTGGACCGCGGATTGGTATTTGTGGACTGCAACGTAGAGGGCGGTACGTTAACGCCCGATGCTTTGCACCTGTTTGCAGATATCTGCAACCCGGCGGGATCATCCATGCTTGTGACAACAGAGCCACCTGCATCTACCAACCCGGCAGACGCGGGACGAAAGTTTACCTTAACCTTTGGTACCGTGAAAAACGAGACAGACACTGACCAGGTTTTGGTGGTGCACATCAATACAGTGGTCCTAAATTCCATTGAAAACAAGCGTGGCTTGGAATTAGGCAATACAGCTGAATGGACCTGGAATGGCGGCGTTGTACCGCTGGATTCGGAACAGATTACACTGATAGAACCGGATTTGGACGTGATTAAAACGGTCAGCCCTGAAGAAGTGGTTCCCGGTCAGGAAGTAACCTTTACATTGACCATCAACCACACCAAGAAGAGTAATTCGGACGCCTATGACGTCGTCTTGTCTGATAAGGTGCCGACTGGGCTGACGTATATTCCGGGAACATTCCAATTTGTGAGTGGGCAAACACCGACACTGCTGGATGACACAGGTGCGCCGACTCTGATAGCTGAGTGGGATGAGTTTGCGAATGATGGAACAAAAACTGTGCTGCGCTTCAAAGCCAGGGTGGGCAAATTAGCTCCCGGTATGTCTGTGACGAACTATGCGTTGCTTGCTTGGAGCAGTATGCCAGGCGACATGACAGGATCACAATCTCCGTACAATCCGACCCTTTCTACGGAACGGTATTACATTCCGCGATCATCCACCAATGTCTATGGGGCAAATAGCAGTGCTTCCATCATTGTGCCAGTTGT
>DFYN01000097.1:5183-6640 GCA_002383615.1 Anaerolineaceae bacterium UBA4081 | reverse complement strand
AACAGCGCCATCACCGCGCATGTGTACAATGCGGATGGCACCCCCGGACCGTTCAACCAGTTGGGCACGCTCAAGTGGGGCGACACGGTCAAGGTGAAAGCCTTTGGCTTGACCTATACCTATGCCGTCCGGTCTGTAGCGGTAGTAGAACCGGGCGACTTGAGCAGCCTGAAGCACGAGGATGTGTCCTGGCTGACGCTCATCACCTGCAAGGGATATGATGAGGCAACCGACAGCTACGCCCAGCGTGTGGTGGTAAGGGCGGTGCTGGTCAACGTCGGCGCTGAGTAAGCTCAACCAAACCTAGAAACACAACCTCCCCTATGTAATTAGGGGAGGTTTGTTTTATCCGCGAATTACACGAATGATACAAATTGTCGCTAAATATTGGATTTAAAGGTCTCTGTCACCTCAGTGTCCTCAGTGGTAATTCTTGGGGCAACCGCTAAACGCTAACCACTAATTGCTAACCGCTAACCNNCTAATCATCAACTCCCCGAGCTTGCCAAACACCTCAAACACCGGCGGTTCGGATGGCACGGCGTTGGTGAACAGGAAGATGCGGCAGTCGCGGGTGTATCCCCAGTCGTGCAGAACCTGCTCAACGGAGCCGGTTTTATGGAAGAACTCCAACGTGTCGCGCGGAATGTTGCGCTTGAGCAGAGCGCTGTCTTCGTTTGCCAGCAGCAGCGAGTCAACCCAGGCGCGTTCGTCCGGCTCGAGGCTTGAGATGATGTCGTAAAAGTGGATGGCATCCCGGGATGTTACCCAGTTATCCAACCCGCGGCTGCGCGCTTCGTAATCCATCAGTTTGCGTTGCACCTCAGTGCCCTGCAGCCCCAACTCGTCGCGCATCACCTGTTGCAAGCGCGCCAGACCAATCCGGCGGATGATCAGGTTTGTGCACAAGTTGTCCGAAAGGGAAATCATCAGCAGCAGCACATCCGCATAAGGAATGCGGCGGGCATGCATCATCCAGGCAAATCCAGCCCCTTGAATTTGCGGCTCGGCATCCAGGTCGCATATCTCCGTACGGTCAACTTCCCCACGCCGTTCCAGCAGGACCCAGGCGAGCAGGATAGGGACTTTGATGATGGAGGCGGAGCTGAAACGCTCCCAATTGGCGCGCAGGATGGGTTCACCCACGGAAGGGCGATGGAAGTAGAACGCATACTTGACCCCCATCTGGTCAAGCTGGGCAATGGCGCTGTCAATGCGGGGTAAAATGGAGTTCATGGGATTATTATATACCTGTGAAGAAATCAGAGAGTGGAGATTAGAGGTCAGGTCAATCGGGAGGAATTGGGGGTTGGTTGAAACAACTAATCTCTGCTCTCTATATACTAATCTCTCGCTTACTTGATAGCTTTTGACCGCCTTTAACCGTTAAATTTGGTTTTAATGTCGTTCCAGGAGGATTGTTGAGCGCTGAAAAACGGAAATTCTATGAGTTGAGC
>DFYN01000097.1:0-5083 GCA_002383615.1 Anaerolineaceae bacterium UBA4081 | reverse complement strand
TTGAAGAGCCATCAGTCGTGGCAGGCGCTTCCTTCATGGCACGCCTGGCGCGCGCTCAGGGTGGTTTCACAGCTTCCACAACCGCGCCTGAGATGATTGGGCAAATCCAACTCCTGAATGTTCCAGATTTGGACAAAGGACGCTCAGCGCTCCTGGCAGCCAGTCAACAGTTGCTTGCGGAAGCCGCTCAGGCGGATGCTGTGCTGGTGAAGTTGGGTGGGGGTCCGCGCAGCATTGAGGTGAGGATCATCGACGAATCGCCCATTGGTCCATTCCTGGTGCTGCACCTGATCATGGATGTGCGCGATGTGATGGGCGCCAACGCGGTCAACACCGCTCTGGAACGGATTGCACCTCTGGCAGCTGAGATTTGCGGGGGTCGGGCGCACTTACGCATCCTTTCCAACCTGGCAGACCGGCGGTTGGCGCGGGCTAGCTGTACCATCCGCACGGCGGATTTGGCGTTTGAAACATACACAGGCGAGCAGGTGCGGGATGGCATTATTTCCGCCTGGGCGTTTGCAGAGGCTGACCCGTATCGGGCGGCAACACATAACAAGGGCATTATGAATGGTGTGGATGCAGTCGTGATGGCGACCGCCAATGACTGGCGGGCGGTTGAGGCAGGCGCGCATGCCTATGCTGCACGCAGCGGGCGGTACACCTCATTATCCACCTGGAGCATGGATACCCATGGGGAGCTGATAGGCAGGCTGGAAATGCCTATGGCGGTGGGCATTGTCGGTGGCGCAACCCGCGTGCACCCGGCAGCCAAAGCCGCGCTAAAATTAATGGGCGTCAAGACGGCGTCCGAGCTGGCAGAGATTATTGTNNAACCTGGCAGCGCTGAGGGCGCTGGCAACGGAAGGTATCCAGCGCGGGCATATGAGCCTGCACGCCCGACAAATTGCCATCGCCGCTGGCGCTGAGGGCGAGCAGGTGCAGCGATTGGCAGACCAGTTGGTGGCGGAGAAGGCTATCCGCCTGGAGCGAGCGCAGCAAATATTACAGGAATGGAAATAAAATAACATTCAGGAGGAATAATGGTAACTTTCAAGATGGGGCAGGATACAGAAAACGAAATCGTTTCAAAAATTCAAGAATCAAAGGGATACATACGAATTGCTGTATTTCAGATGCATTCGGAGGTGATTTTTTCTGCTCTCCTTGTAAAAGCAGGACAAGGTGTACGTATTGAAATATGTACATTACCTTACGACAGTATAAATAGTGATGTAAGAGAGTCTGTGGTTGAAAGGTTTGAACGCTTAAAAAATGCAGGGGTGAGTATCCATTTTTTACCTTGGAACGTTGGCGATCCTGAGAGAACTACAACCGCTGTCGGTCGATGGTATGCATACCACGGAAAATTCATGGTAACTGAAAAATATGCAATAATATTTTCTACAAATTTCCTTGAGTCTGATGAAATTGAAACATTTGTCATTGATGACTCCACTGATTTAATCCAGACTCTAAATGAGAAATTCAAATGGTTAGTAACAACATTTTGTTTAATTAGCGATGATGGACAGGCAGGTGGATTTCGGAAGTGGATTGAGGAGCAGATTGGGATGGATGAGGCAAGTCGCATATTTCATTTGCCAGATTCTATTAAATCCAAAACACATGAGAATAATTGGATTCTTCATTACCCAGTAGGAATTTGTAAAATCAAAGATAAAGATTATTCAGGAATGTATGTTACACCATTTGACGCAAGAGCCCGTAATTTGTACGAAACGATTATCTCCCTTGCCGAGCAGTTTGTGTATATCTCAACGGAAAGTTTTACTGATCAGGATTTTTGTGAATTTATTATTCGGCAGACAAGAAAAAAGAAAATAGATATAAAGATCTTAACTGGGGGCACCAGCATGGATTTTGCAGAAAGAATTACAGACATGTATTCGAATCTGATAGCATGTGGTGTAGCCATTTATGTTCCGAATTCCCCATTGCATGCAAAACTATTAGTCACAGAAAAATTTGTTTTAATAGGCTCGGTGAATTTAAACAACATGAACCTCGGTTTCAATAAGGGTAGAATGTATTGGCGTTCGAATATTGAAACGATTTATGTAACTTCCGACTTGGTATCTTCAGCAAAGTCAGATTTCGAAACAATTATTGATGCTTCAAGAAAAATAGAAGAGGTCCATATTGTAAAAGAGTCTAAAAAGTTGGGAGGTTTCTTTTCCGATTATGATTTAAAATCGCAAGATTCTGCAAAACAAATGGTTGCAAGATTTATAGTTAACGAAAGAATTCAAGGTAAGGCAGAAATTCTACGGCTTGCCGGGTACGTAAATTTATATGTTAAGAGGGTACACCCACGAACAAAATTAGTAACAAAAATGGATATGTTATCGTGTTTAGTTTTACATATATTAAGCGAAAGTCAACAAACACAAAGTCTAATTCAACAACGGTTACTGATTTATGGTTCAATTGAAGAGATAAATCAGGCACTAAATGGCATGATTACCATTGGGATGATTGAAGAAAACAATGGAGAAATCAAATTGGATCTTGCATATTTCTTAAATGGTGAGTTATGAAGTGCGAGTTATTTCAAGGAAACTGTTTGGATTACTTAAAGGATACAAGTGAGCCATTCCATTTGACCTTCTTAGATCCACCATTTAATCAAAACAAGGATTATCGCAAGCATAATGATGATATGGATAACGATGAATACTGGAAGTGGATGGCTGAAGTAAGCCAATCGATCTTCGAAAGGACAGAATGTGGTGGGGCGATATACTTCATGCAACGGGAAAAGAATGCTCATCTTGTGATTCGAACATTGATTGATACCGGCTGGTCTTTTCAAAATCTGATAATTTGGAAGAAAAAAGCATCAGCTGTTCCAGAGGCGAAACGATTCGGGAAGCATTACCAAATTATTGTATATGCAACAAAAGGGAAAGTGCCGCGGGTTTTTAACAAACTGCGTATAAACCCCCCGTTATTAGTGACTGAAAAGTATTCGCGTTCGAATGGAATGTTTGTAACTGACGTATGGGATGATATTAGAGAATTAACATCTGGATATTATGCAGGTGAAGAACCGATACGACTAGAAACAGGTGAAAGAGCTCATAAGCAACAATCTCCTGTTGCTTTATTACTACGGATAATTCTATCATCAAGTGTTATTGGTGACACAATTTTTGACCCATTTGCTGGAACAGGCACAACCCTTGTTACGGGTTCGCAATTGAGGAGAAGGTCGATAGGCGCAGAAATTGATCCAGAAAATATAAAGATTATCCGAAACCGACTAACAACTTTTCGAAAAAATGATGATGTGCTTCGTTTTCGAAAGGATTACTCGTTTACAGAGAATCTAGACCAGATTTGGGGAGATAAAAGTGTAATTATGGACGAAGTTCCTCAATTAAACCCGGTTCAATATATGCTTTTTGAGGATAGGGCATCTTCCTATCAGGAGAGTGAAGAATAATGATGGCGATTACCACAAAATATGAGGGAATCCAACCCCTGCGCACCATCCGTCCAGTGGGCATCACTGGTTACGGGGCTTATGTGCCGCGGTACCGCCTGCCAGCCAAGGAAGTCTCACGCATTTGGGCAGGTGGAACTGGCGGCGTTCCGATTATAGAGAAGTCTGTGCCGGGAATGGATGAGGACGTCATCACCATGTCGGTAGAAGCTGCCCGCAACGCTCTGGCACGAGCAGCCATTGACCCGCAGGAACTACGCGCAGTGTGGGTTGGTTCTGAGTCACACCCTTATGCCGTCAAACCGAGCGGAACGGTGGTGGCGGAAGCCATTGGCGCAGGTCCGCACGTCCAGGCGGCGGATTGGGAGTTTGCCTGCAAGGCGGGCACAGAAGCGCTGGTGGCAGCCTGCGGTTTGGTCGGGTCGGGGATGGCTAACTATGCCATGGCAATTGGGATGGATACTGCCCAGGGTCGCCCCGGAGACGCGCTGGAGTTTACAGCCGGCGCAGGCGGAGCTGCGTTTGTGGTAGGACCGGCTGAAGATGCCCTGGTTCGGATTGATGCCAGTTACTCGTTTGTGAGCGACACCCCTGATTTCTGGCGGCGNNCACATCACCGAAGCGGGCAAAGCGCTCATGAAAGCCATCGGCGCGGAACCGGGCGATTTTGCTTATGCGGTCTTCCACCAACCCAACACCAAGTTCCCGCAGCGGGTGGGCAGTTTGTTGGGCTTTAAACCCGAACAAATCAAGGCTGGTTTGTTGGTACCGGTCATTGGCAACACCTACGCTGGCGCTGCCATCATCGGTCTCACCGCCATCCTGGATGTTGCAAAGGCGGGTGACCGCATCCTGATGGTCTCCTTTGGCTCTGGCGCCGGCTCGGATGCTTTTGCCTTGCAGACCACTGACGCATTGCTGGAACGGCGCGACCTGGCTCCGAAAACGACTGACTACATTGCCCGCCGTACAGAGATTGATTACGGTATGTATGTGCGCATGCGCGGCAAGTTGGCGATGAAATGAGTGGTTAGCGGTTAGTGCTTAGTACTTAGTGGTTAGTGCTTAGTGATTAGTTCTTAGTGTTTAGTTCGTCATTTGAGCTCGTTTATTGAAGAGGCACAATAATGCGATCCTACAAGACCTTGATAGTATGGCAACGGGCGCACAAACTTGTCCTGGAAGTTTATAAAACCACTGATTCTTTTCCTGTTAGCGAACGGTATGGATTGACCAGTCAAATTCGGCGAGCGGCAGTTTCCATCCCGGCAAATATTGCAGAAGGTTGCAGCCGGGGCACAGATTTGGATACAGCCCATTTCTTTCAAATAGGATTGGGCTCGGCGGCAGAATTGTCCTATGAATTGTTGTTGGCACGGGATCTCGGTTTTATGTCGGATGATAGTTACCAAAGCATGGTAAGTGAAGTGGAAGAAATTAGTCGCATGCTAAATACGCTTGCAAAGCAATTTCGAGGGAACGGTTGATGCTCGGCTAAGCGCTAAGTACTAAGCACTAAGCACAGAACAAATGGAGGTTTATGGATTCTAAAATCGTCATCACCGGCATTGGCTCCACCCCCGTTGGCGAACATTGGGATGTGCCGCTGCATAC
>DFYN01000025.1 GCA_002383615.1 Anaerolineaceae bacterium UBA4081 | reverse complement strand
CCACCGCTGTTCTGGACCGCCATCACCTTGTCATAGAAGGAGATGTCACCCCGTTGGCAAAGCACGACTTTACCCGACCAGGCGGAATTGGTTGCGGTGCACAGTCCGCCATTTGCCAATGCGCCATTCGCGGTTCCATAAGCAGCGTACTCAATATGACCACCTGAGTAAGTCGTACCATCAACTGTCAAGGTGTCTGTGGCAATATATGGAATAGTGCTTTTAACTGCCACGCCCGGTGCAGCGATTTCCACATCCGCATTGAATTGCGAGAAATCAGCCACTGTTTCCGCATCATCGATGGCGGCAACCGATACAACTGAGGCATAACCCGCAGGATACTCCACTGCGGATGTTCCAGCGTTACCTGCAGCAGCGATGGACAGGATGCCCTGGCTGTTCAGGCTGTCAAACGCCCGGTTTTCAGTAGTGCTCTTGGTCGGACCGCCCAGGCTCATGCTGATGACCTTGGCGCCGGCTGATGCACAACGGTTGGCTGCATCCACCAGGGTGGATGAATACGTCCAGGCACAATTATCGCCAAACACCTTGACGATATACAGGGAAGCGCCGCCGGGGGTCACACCCACCACACCCAGAGCATTATTGGCTGCCGCAATTGTGCCAACAACATGCGTGCCATGTCCACAGGTATCGGTGTTCCAATTGTTTGGATAGCCGCCTGAGATATTGACACCTTGCAAATCTTCATGCCCGGTATACAAACCCGAGTCGATGACGCACACTTTAATGCCAGCACCTGTAGGCGCGCCAGCATCCACAGCGCCATCCCGGTTGCTGTCCCACACGTCCCGCGCCTGCACCATGTCAATTCCATAGGGTACATCCTGTGAGGACAGGTACCGCGGCGCATCCTCTTCGATAAGGGTAATATTGGGGTTATGGCTTAGCCCCGCCAGTGCTTCCTCAGGCACACTGACCACAAAGGCATTGAGGTCATCAAATGTATAGTGGAATTCCGCACCCGCCCCGCCCAGGGCGCGCTCAACCTGTCCTTTCGCGCCGGGATTAAACGTTACCCACACACGGGTTTTGCCATCTGTCGATGACATCGATGCGGGTGCAGCCAGGCTCAAAACCAAAACGGCTGCCAGCAAGACTGGAACCACTATTTTCAACCACTTGACTGAGTTCATTTTCTGCTCCTTGGTAAGAATAGCGCCCGCGGTCAACCCCACGGCGCATCCTAATTATTGCACGCACCTTACAAAAACGCAAACCCAATCTAGTGGTCAATTATTTTTCAGATTGCCGAATGGCAGACTCCCGTTTATGCGTCCTGACGGCGTACCGCAGCACATCACTAAATGGCAATTGCGTATCTTGACAAAACTGGATCAAATGGGCACACACCTCAGCCACACAATGCCTGGCATACTCCCTGAGGCTTGATTCCTCATCCTCATCGCCCTCAGGTTGCTCCCACGGCAGATAATGCCCGGGATGTTTGCGCCTGTCTTCCGCCTCCAGTAGGATTTCTTCCATGCTCAAGTTGAATTGCTCAGCAATTTGGAAAGCCTGCAGCATGGTTTCCAAAGCCATGTCTGTGCCATCGATGACCTCGCTTTGCAGACTATCCTTCATATGTACGTCGGGTACTTGCTTCAGGTCTACCATCGCTCCCCTCCCATGTGAATCAAGAAAAAAGAAGTTACTGCAGCAACCCGCTCACTATATAAATAATCCCTCACTTCCGTGAGGGATTTATTAAACCTGAAATAAAAGATTCTCATCTACCACACCAGCGGCACAAATAACTCCACCGGCTCGCTCACCCGCACGAAGTACAATGCCCCGCTGCCCCACAACCGGCTGTCTGAAGCCTGTACCCTGAGTGAATAAGTCCCGCTCTCAGAAGGTGTGAAATACCAGCCCACTCCCTTGCCCCAACCCGAAGGCTCCAGTGTCTGCAATAACGCCCCCGGACTGCCTGGTCCATATACTTCCATCTGTACAGCCAGTGCATCCTCCAGCGGGCTGGCGTGCACGAACACCGTTTGACCGGCGACCAGTGCCACCCGCATCCAGTCCACATCTGCCTGGCACAGGTTGTGCGTCTGAACTTCACCCAGCGTCAGCCACGCGCCACTGCCAGAAGCATTATCCGTCTCGAAAGCGTCAGGAACACACACTGCTTCAATCGTTGTCCATACGGTTGGCGGGTTCGGGCAGGCTTCGCGGTTGCCGGCTGCATCCACCCCCCGCAAACAGTAGTCATAGCGCGTTCCTGCTGTCCCCCAGCGCTCATAATTCCTGATATTTGGACCAATAGATGAGTCAATAACTTGCCATGTGCCACTATTGACCTTCTCCAATAATTCAAAATGGTCCAGGTCGTCCATGCCTTGCAAGACTTGCCAGTGTAATTGGATAAGCGTTGTAGGGGAGACTGCTGGCAGGGCATATAAATAAGTCGTCGGAGGGGTCACGTCCACCTTTAGGTTCCAGTAGACCGACACGCGCTGATTACCAGCGGAATCTGTCACCTTTGTCATCAGGGCGGCGCCATCCGTAACACCCAGTGCGACTGGATCAATCCCCACAGACCAACCATTAGAGCCGTCGCTATCCTCACCGAGNNGGAGTCCACTCAGGTAGAGTCCAATTGCGGCTATGGTAGAAGAACTCCGCCTTGACGATGCCGCGGTCGTCGGTTGCGCGTACCTGCGCGGTGAAGGGCTGAATGCCCGGAACAACCTCAGAGACAGGCGCCAGCCATCGCAC
>DFYN01000016.1 GCA_002383615.1 Anaerolineaceae bacterium UBA4081 | reverse complement strand
CCTTAACCTCGGCTCCTATCCCAACGACAACACCAACCCCTGAAGTAAGCGCTACTCAAGAGAATTGGAAATTTCAATTAGGCTCACCGGCGTTCAATGACCCACTCACAAATGGTGATGGTTGGTATCTGTCTGATGATGACCAAACCACCNNTGGTCACTTAATTACCGCAAAATGACTGATTTTTACCTCGAAGCAACCATCAAAACAGGGATTTGCAGCGGATCTGACCAATATGGACTGGTTTTTCGCTCTCCCGATTTTCAGAAGGGCTATTTCTTCACAGTAACCTGCAGCGGCAATTACGTCCTGCGAAGTTTCGACGGCAGCCAATTCTCCTTAGTTACCGCAGTCAATTCATCTGACGCCATTCTGTCTGGTTCAAACCAGGTCAATAGGTTGGGTGTGAAAGCGGTAGGGAACAAGATTGAACTGTACGCAAATGATAAGCTCTTGGAAACGATTCAGGACAATTCGTTCGACCAGAGTGGCGCTTTTGGTGTTTTTATTGCGGGGTATGAGACACCCAACTTTTCCATTGCGCTAGACGACATCTCCTATTGGCTGATTGACTAGGACATANNACAGAAACCACCGGGATCGACCGAACAGATGAAATCGTTGAGATTTCCATCATCGGCGCAGATGGTGGACTGGTATTCAACTCGCTGGTTCGCCCCACTCAACCGATCAAACCCGCTGCTTCTGCCATCCATGGCATGACCACAGAGATGCTTGCAAACGCTCCCAGTTGGCTGATCCTCTATCCACAAATCCGAAGCCATCTGTTCGGAAAAGTTGTTGCAGGCTACAACGTTGATTTTGATGTGCGCATGATGGTCCAATCGCACGCCCGTTATAAACTGCCATGGAAAGATAACTTGAATACATTGGATGTCATGAGGATATTTGCCGAGTATCGGGCGGAATGGGATTCCTATCGCAGAAGCTATCGAATCTTCAAATTAGAAGAAGCCGGGCAGTTCTTGAAAATCCCCATGCCTAACGCTCACCGCTCAACGGCTGATGCATTGCTGACGCGAGCAGTCCTGCATGCGATTGCTGGTCAACCTTATTGAATGGTATTGACCTTAGCCAGGTCAGGATCAAGGTTGGAATTTTGGGATATTAAATGGCTGTATACTTAAAGAATGATTACGTCGTTGCCACTGACTCCCATCCAACAGTCAATCATTCAGGCACAATTCAGCACGATTCACCTGAGCGGACCCAACGATTGCGGTAAAACAACCGTTGGAACCCTCCGTCTTCTTGGCTTAATTGAACGAGGCGCCAGTCCGGACTCTATTCTCGTCCTCGTTCCTCAACGTACTCTTGCAAAGCCTTATACCGACTTACTCCTCTCACCGTCTTTCCCATCAGGTGGGCAGCCGACCATTCTGACCTTTGGCGGTCTCGCAAAAAGGATGGTTGAGTTATTTTTCCCGCTNNATCTCAAAGCAAGCCGGTTTCGGTAAGCAAAAATCTCTACCGGCGTTCCTCACCCTTGAAAGTGCCCAATTTTACATGGCGAAGGTCGTGGAACCTATGTTATCAGAAGGGCATTTTGATTCAGTCACCGTCGAGCGTAGCCGCCTATACGCACAGATTATCGATAACCTCAATAAAGCGGCATCTATTGGTTTGCCTTTTTCTGAGATAGGCACACGCTTATCTGGCGCCTGGGTAGGCGCACCTGCTCAATTACGTGTCTTTGAAGATACCCAACTGGCTGCCACGCGCTTCCGTGAGTATTGCCTGCAAAACAATCTGCTGGATTTCTCCTTACAGATGGAGGTTTTTTGTACTCACATTTGGAAAACATACATCGGACGCCAGTATTTGGAAGCCACCTTTCAGCACCTCATCTGGGATAACATTGAGGAAGATGTAGCCATTGCCCATGATATCATCCGCGAATGGCTCCCCACGCTTCAATCTGCCCTTTTGATACGGGATACCAACGGCGGTTACCGTTCATTCCTTGGCGCTGACCCTGTTTCTGCGCTGGCTTTGGGTCAAAGTTGCACAGTTCAAACAAGTATGCTCGAATCCATCAACCTGTCTGCGGAAATTCAAGCACTGGAACGTACTTTTCAATCAGCAATTCTGCGTCCAAAGGAGACTCAAGTGTCTCCTCATTTTCATTCCGTTTTTACGCTACGCCATTATCATCTCTTTCCTGAGATGATCAGCGGAACCATGGATGAGATTGAAAACTGCATTGCGAAAGGTGTCAGCCCTGAAGAGATTGTCATCCTCGCGCCTTATATGCATGACGCCCTTCGTTTCACCCTTCAGCATGAATTAGATTCCCGTGGCATACCCAATCGGTCACACCGCCCTTCCCGTAGCCTGCGTGACGAACCTGTGGCTCGCGCCATCATTACATTTGCTGCATTTGCCTTCCCAGATTGGAACCTGCCGATCAGACTTTCAGATTTTAGGTTGGCGTTGATGACAACCATCACCCATGGCGACCTCATCCGCGCCGACTTATTGGCGCGGACCGTCTTCCGCCCTAAATCGTCCACCCCAACGTTGTCATCCTTTGACGTTATCGCTGACGGCGACCATCGAGACCGGATTACTTATGCAATTGGCGACAGGTTTGAACGATTAAGGGGTTGGCTTTCAGATGCTGCTGAGGATGGGATGGAGTTGGATGTGTTCTTCAGTCGTATTTTTGGCGAGGTTCTTTCTCAGCCGGGATATGGATTTCACAATAATACCGAAGCAGCCTCCATTTGCGCCCGATTAATTGAATCAGTCCGCAAATTCAGGNNACGCCTGCTGTTTTCCTGTCGCCTGCTTACACCTTCCTGATGGCAAATAAACCAGCAAAAATCCAGTTTTGGTTGGATGCTGGGTCGGCAGGCTGGTGGCAGCGACTTGACCAGCCATTGACCCACCCGTACGTACTCAGCCGGCAATGGGACCCGGGACGGCAGTGGACAGATAAAGATGAATTTGAAACCAATCAATTGAGTATGGCTCGCCTGGTAACTGGATTAATTCGCCGCTGTACAGGTCATATTTACCTCTCTACCGTCAGCCTCAATGAGCAAGGCAACCAGGAAGTGGGAGCGCTCCTGCTCGCCACTCAACGCATTTTGAGAGAGGTTGCTCGGATGGACGCTGACCATGTTTAAGCCACGTCCGGCACAGGCTGAGATTCTGGCATACACCCACGGGCGAATGGGGATTTCTGCTGTCCCCGGGAGCGGGAAAACACATACCCTCTCGCGATTGGCTGCAGACTTAATCATTGCGGGTCGGTTGGACGACAACCAGGAAATCCTGGTCGTCACCATGGTCAATTCCGCAGTTCAGGTATTTTCAAGACGGATTGCCGAGTTTGTGACTGAGGCAGGATTGTTACCAGACATAGGATACCGTGTACGAACCCTGCACGGACTCGCCCATGATATTATCCGGGAACGACCGTCCCTGGTTGGGCTGCCTGAACGGTTCACTATTATTGCGGAGCGAGAAGCAGCCAGCTTACTGGAACGATCCTGCATGGATTGGTTGGATGCCCATCGAGAATTCAGGCAGCACTTTTCCAAGCAATTGGATGATAGCTCGAACGTCTCCAACCAGGATTGGCAAAAACTGGTCATATCCATTGCCGGTGCATTTATCCGCCAGGCGAAAGATGAGGAACTGGAACCTGACGACGTGGAGGAACGCCTGCAATCCCTGGGCGACTGCCCCTATTTGGTTCAATTAGGCGTGGATATCTATCGGGATTACCGCAAGAAATTGGCATATCGCAGCGGTGTGGATTTTGACGATTTGATTCGCCTGGCTAATAAAGCCATTCATTCCGACCGGGATTATCTGCTGCGATTACAACAGCGCTTCCCGTATATTCTTGAAGATGAGGCGCAAGATTCATCCCGGTTGCAGCAGTGCATTCTTGAAACCCTGACCGGATTGGATGGCAACTGGGTGCGGGTGGGTGACCCCAACCAGGCTATCTACGAGACCTTTACCACCGCGTCGCCCGAACACTTACGAGCATTTCTGACACAACCGGATGTCTTAAGCCTTACGCTGCCCAATTCAGGAAGATCCACTTTGAGCATAATCAAACTGGCGAACCACTTAATTCAGTGGGCTTCTACCGAGCACCCGGTCACCGAATTGCGGCGCGCTCTGACTTACCCCCTCATTGAGCCCACCCCGCCAGGTGACCCACAACCCAATCCACCTGACATACCCAACAGCATCTTCTTTTCAAAGACAAGTTATTCACCAGATGAGGAAATAGACATTTTGGTCAAGTCGATTGAACGTTGGTTGCCGCTTCACAGCGAGGAAACCATCGCGGTACTGACCCCATCCAATGAGCGCGGCGAGAAAGTGGCTGAAGCCCTCGAAGCCCGCGGTATTCCCTGCCTTGAGCTGCTGCGCTTCACCCAACCGATGCGGGAAGCCACAGGTCAATTGACTGCCATCTTGGACAGCCTGAGCAACCCTGCCGATGCCCGCAGACTTGCCCGCGTTTTGACCTCCCTCCCTGATGGGGATTTGCCGCCTGCGCTGGCTGCGGCTGACCAACTACGAAAATGTAGCCACCTCGAAGATTTCCTAAACCCACGCCCCGGCAGCGACTGGCTGCAAGCCATTCAATCAGACCTGCCAGTGGACGCCTTGCCAATCCTTGAGGTGCTGCGCAACCGATTCAACCGTTGGCATGCTGCCACCGCTTTGCCCATTGACCAACTCATACTAACCATTGCGTTGGATATCTATTCTCAACCTGGCGACCTGGCATTTTGCCATCGGGTCGCTATGGTCCTTGGACAAACAGCAGATGGGCATCCCGGAGAAGACCTGGGATTCTTCGCCAGTGAATTGAAGGATATCCTTCGTCAACAAAGAGGAATCTTCAACGCTTCCGAAGACGAATCTCAATTTGACCCATCAGCCCATAAAGGGGTGGTGGTCATTGCCACCATGCACAAGGCTAAAGGGTTGGAGTGGGATCGGGTCTACTTATTATCTGTTAATAGTTATGATTTCCCTTCTGGTCAAGATGGTGATTCCTACCGTAGTGAGCGTTATTTTGTTAGGGATAACCTTAACCTTGAGGCAGAAGCGCTTGCACAACTCAGGGCAATCGTCCATCAGGATGAAAAAGCCCTTCANNCGCCTGTTTTATGTGGCAATCACCCGCGCAAGAAAAGAACTTGTGGTGATGACCAACACAGGGCGATACAAAGACAAACCACCTGCGTTAGCGTTCACTGTATTGCGTGACTTCTGGGAGTCAAATCCATGATGTTGCCACCATCTTTTGTGTTCAGTCAGAATAATCTGCAAGATTATCTGGATTGTCCGCGCCGTTTTCAACTTCTCCACTTACAGCATCTCGCCTGGCCGGCTGTTAAAACGGAACCCTATCTTGTAATGGAAAAACGAATCTTGCAAGGAGAGAAATTTCACAACCTGGTGCGGCAAGCAATTGCAGGCGTCCCCCCAGAAATTCTCGCATCCCAAATAGAAGATGTTGAACTGGAAGACTGGTGGGAAGCCTGGCTCAGCTATATCCCCTCCCTCCCACAAGGCAAACGCCTGAGTGAATACAGCTTGTCCATTCCGATGCTGGGTTATCGGCTTATGGCAAGATATGACCTGATAATAGCTTCACCACCCAATACACTCACCATTGTTGATTGGAAGACTAACCACAAACGACCCAGCAGCAAGGTGCTTGGAAGTCGATTGCAATCACGCATCTACCCTTTGGTCGCCATCCAAGCAGGGTTAGGATTATTCCCTGGTTCAGTACATGTGGAAGTCGACCGCCTCATCTATTGGTTCACTGCATTTCCGGACCAACCTGAAAGTATTCCTTACTCATCTGAATCAACCAAAGATGATAATGACTATTTATTAAACCTAATCAATGAAATCCTCCATTGCAATGAGAGTGATTTTCCATTAACTGAAGACGAACAATTGTGCCGTTTCTGCGTTTATCGTTCTTATTGCCGTCGGGGCGATAAGGCAGGCAAGCTCGAGGAAATTGAAAGGGATGATGAATTATTCCTGGATGCTACAGATCTCCCTGACTTTGACCAGATCAACCCGATTGATTTATAAAAATGGTTTTGCTACCTGAAGTCGAATGGCTTGAACCTCAACCGCTGGCAATCCCTGCCGACCTGTCAGAGACATATCAACGATCTCCGCTGCTCGCCTCCCTGCTGGTTCAGCGGGGAATTACCTCTAAAGATCGAGCCCTTTCGTTTCTTGACCCGATGGCTTACTCACCCGCATCGCCGTTCGATATTCCGGACATGGACAAAGCCGTTGAGCGTATTCGCAAAGCCATCCAGCATGGCGAAAAGATTGGAATTTGGGGGGATTTTGATGTGGACGGGCAAACCTCAACCGCCATTCTAGTAAAGGGCTTGCGCTCGCTTGGGGCTCAGGTCCATTACCACGTCCCTGTCCGTGCGACTGAATCGCATGGTATTAATCTCCCCAATCTCAGAAAAATGATTTCTGCGGGCACAAAGCTAATTGTGACCTGTGATACCGGTGTGACAGCTTTTGATGCAGCTGAGTATTGCCAAAGCGAAGGCGTTGACCTGATTATTACCGACCACCACACGCCCGAATCACACTTGCCTGTTGCCCTGGCAGTTGTGACCACGCAACGATTGCCTGTTGACCATCCACTGCGTCCGTTGTGTGGATCTGCCACCGCCTGGCAAGTGATCCGTGCGCTGGAATCAGACCCTGATTCACTCTGCGACCTGGCTGCGCTAGGTATGGTGGCGGATGTTGCCACCCTGATTGACGATGGACGATGGATCACCCAAATTGGATTGGCACGATTGCAGAGCCATCCCCGAGTTGGTTTGCAGACAATTTTGGACCGGGCTGGTGCCAGCAATTCAGGCGCCACAGACCTAATCAGTTACACTCTTGCGCCGCGCCTCAATGCCCTCGGCAGGCTCGGGGATGCAAACCCGGCAGTTGAATTGCTATTAACGGAGGATAAAGAATTTGCCATGCAAATGGCAGATGAGATTGAAATCCTCAACCGTAAGAGGAAATCGCTGGTGGAATCGGTGCTCGGTGCAGCCATGAATCAGTTGGAAAGTCATCGGGAATTAGCGCAACAAGAGGTAATTGTCCTTTCCCACCCACAATGGCCAGCCAGCGTGGTCGGTATTGTTGCTTCTCGGATCGCAGAGCTGTACTATCGCCCGGTTATTTTGCTGGTGACACCTCCCGATGGCATCGCACGCGGTTCTGCCCGGTCAATCAAGGGAGTAAACATCATTGAAGCGATAAGCGCCTGCAGTCAGTTCTTAATCAGTTTTGGCGGACATCCTGGCGCTGCCGGTCTATCTTTACCTGCCACAGACATTCCGGGATTCACCCGCGCGGTTCAAAAAGCTGTGGCAATTCAAACCGAAGGTAAACCATCCGCCTTACAAGTGTCCATTGATGCTTTTGTACCATTTTCCGACCTCGACCTGGATTGGTTGGAACAATTGGCTCCCCTTGAACCTTTCGGACCTGGCAACCCTCCCCTGACCTTTGCGACTCGGAATGTAGAAATCCGCGATATGAAGGAGGTCGGGCATGACAGTGAGCATTTAGTCATGATGGTGGCAGATGAGAGCCAAACCGTTCAGAAAGTCATGTGGTGGCAGGGTGCAAATCTTCCCAAACCGGAAGGACGCTTTGACCTGGCATTTACTGCCGGTGTACATGATTACAAAGGCAATAAGAGTATTCAGCTCACATGGCTGAATGCCCGTACTGTTGAAAATCAAGTCTTACCTGTAATTCCTGTTGTCAGTGGCATCAGGAACCATGACCGTCGGATGGTCACTGATATCCAAAATGAGATTAGCAAACTTGCCAATCAAGCAGATACCATCATTTGGCGCGAAGGCGAAGCACATCACAGCACAGCGCCCGGAGTCCTGCTTCCAGACCTACACGCTGCGAAAGTCCTCGTCGTTCAGACTATTCCATCCGGTCCCGATGCGGTCGCTGAAGGATTGAGGCGCGTTGACCCCGAGGAAGTGCATTGGTTTGGTCAATCCGCAAGCAGTGATGAGATTCAATCGTTCCTAAAGCGACTGGCAGGCATATGCAAAGGCATTTTGAAGCAACCAGAGATATCGGTTTCTTGGGAAAGGCTTGGAAGCGCTTGTGGACAGCCGATTGCGACTGTCAAGCTGGGGATAGCATGGTGGGTCGCCAAAGGTGGAATTTCTATTGCAAATGATGATGCCAAGCAGGTCAAATTAATGGCTGGTGGTCATCCGGTGCTCACGTCCCTCCCCGCTATTGAAGCACAATTACGCACCAGCCTTTTAGAAACTTCTGCTTTTAGATCTTTTTATCTGCGGACAAACCTGGATGTATTCGTCCAGAGTTTGCTCAAAAAGTCAGATTGACCAACCATGCAGGCGTGCTTCCGATTCCAGGCGGAGTAACCGTTCAGTCAAGGGGAGTGCCGATAAGTTGGTGGGTTGAGAAGCGCATCCAGCAAATTCCTGCAGGTCTTTCAGGTTCCCATTGAAGAAATTTAGGTCAATGGCGCCGGAGACGCCCGGCAAATAAAACTTGTCGCCAGTGAACTGCCAGAATTGCCAGTCATGGCAACCCGTAGGCAATGCGGGCGATTGAATACCAGGTAGGTGTTTCGCTTTGAAATCATCCCATGTTGTCTGAATTCTGGTTGGCTGATAGGGATAATGTGCTACCCAGAGGGGAAAATTTGGCAGCCAGGCTTGTGCTGGCGCCGCATAAGTATTGACAAAGGACGCACGGGTATAAATGATGACTGGTAATTTGGCTTTACTTTTCCAGTGATTGGCAATTTCTTGAGCATTACGGCTAATTTGGACAGGCGGTACTTGTTTAGTGATGTGCCCTTGCCGCCATTCCTGCCAGTCCTGCCAATGCTGCTCAACATCGGCTGCCAGAAAGCAGATGGGCAGTCCTTCAATCTGCTTTAAGCTGTACTCAGCCTGAGCCCTGGCATCAATATTTGGGTCACACCAGTGGTATGCGCCAACCATCAGCCCGGCAGCCGATGCGCCAGCCACGTGGGATTTCAGCATCGGGTCCCTTAAATAGTTACCCTGTGACGCTTTGATAAATACAAACTCTACTCCCACTGATTTGAGTAATGACCAATCTACCTTTTCTTCCCAGTGACTGACATCCATGCCAAGTATCATCAACTGTACCCTTTCACAACGTT
>DFYN01000143.1:1183-3903 GCA_002383615.1 Anaerolineaceae bacterium UBA4081 | reverse complement strand
GATATCACCGGTCGTCAGTTGGTTCTGTTGGGGCGCACCCCTCACCTCAACTGGCTGGGTCAAGTCACCCAACAGGACGAGGACGCCGTCCAAGACGCCATGATCCACACGCAAACAACAGACCTGGCAGAACGGCAACTGGGTGAACTCTCCGGCGGCGAGGTGCAGCGCTTGCTGCTTGCACGCGCCCTGGCGCAGGCTGCCCCCATCCTATTATTGGATGAGCCAACCACCCATTTGGATTTATCCTATCAACTGAACCTTCTTGACCAGGTCAAAGCCCTCACAGCCCATCCCGCCCCCGGTAAAACCGCACGGGCAGTCCTGATTGTGCTGCATGACCTCAACCTGGTGGCACGTTACGCAGACCGGGTGGCGTTACTGGTGGACGGCAGCCTGACAGCCATAGGCGCACCTGGCGAAGTGCTGACCGCAGATATCCTTTCAGCCGCGTACAACGTCCCTTTGAAAGTTTATCAGCCCCCCGACGAGACATTTCCGCTTATCCTGCCAGATGTGTCGTCAGGNNAGGTTGCCTTTGAAATTTATCTGCCTGGAATGTGTGTTAGTAATCTGCCATCTTTGCCACACTGGCAGAAGGCGTAAAGTATTTCTTCTGCAGCCACAACGCCAGGTTCACCAGTCCAATCATAACCGGCACCTCAACCAGCGGTCCAATCACGCCGGCAAAGGCTTCGCCTGAGTTGATGCCGAAAACTGCCACTGTAACTGCAATCGCCAATTCAAAGTTGTTGCTGGCAGCCGTGAAAGCCAGGGTAACCGTCTTGGGGTAATCTGCCCCAATTCGGTGCCCCATCCAGAAACTGGTCAGGAACATCACGATAAAATAGATGACCAATGGGATGGCAATGCGCACCACGTCCAATGGAATTTGGACAATCAAGTTGCCTTTCAGGCTGAACATGACGATAATGGTGAACAGCAACGCAATCAGCGTAATCGGGCTGATTTTGGGGATGAACTTATGCTCATACCATTCCTTGCCCTTAATCCTGAGCAACACCAACCGGGTCAAGAATCCTGCCACCATCGGTATCCCAAGGTAAACAGCCACGCTTTCTGCAATTTGTCCGATACTGATATTGACTACACTGCCTTGTAAACCAAACAGGGGTGGCAATACCGTCACAAATACCCAGGCATAAACACTGTAAAACAAGACCTGGAAAATACTATTAAAGGCGACAATGCCGGCGGCATATTCTGTGTCACCTTTAGCCAACTGGTTCCAGACAATCACCATGGCAATACAGCGCGCCAGCCCGATCATGATGACACCAGTCATATACTGTGGTTTATCTGCCAGCAAGAGAATAGCCAATAGAAACATCAAGATGGGTCCCACAATCCAGTTTTGGATTAGCGAGAGTCCCAATACTTTTTTATTACTGAATACCTCACCCAGTTCTTCATATTTCACTTTGGCGAAGGGTGGATACATCATCAATATCAACCCGATTGCGATGGGGATATTCGTTGTCCCAACCTGGAACTTGTTGATGAAAGCTTCAGCGCCCGGGATCAGGTACCCCAACCCAACGCCAACTGCCATTGCCAAAAAAATCCACAAAGTCAAGAAACGATCTAAGAATGAAAGACGTTTGGTGCCAACTGCTTCTGACATGTATTTACTCCTTTGTCTGATGATGAATTGGAATTCCCTAAGTTTACCAATACCTTTTACCGGTGTCTGAGATGCTGCACTCTCTGCATCCAGTCAGAGCAAATAGATAATCCATTTTATTATGTGATAACCTTTTCCACCTTTTTGTGCCGAAAATTGATCAATGCAATCCCGACGATCACCGCTGCCCCACCCAGCCACTGGATAGGTTGCAGTGATTCCCCTGCCAATGGGATAGCCAGCAGCGTCGTCAACACAGGTTGGGCGATTAAGGTTGCTGAGACCACCGATGCGGGCAGGTGCCCCAGCGCAAAACCAATGGCGGAATAGCCCAACGTTTGAGACAGCAGCCCGGCGCCCAGGAAAGCCCCCCAGGTTGCCCAATCAAACCCCGCCAGAGGATTGGCGACCGCCAGGTTGAACCCCAGCAAGACCAGCGCGCTGATGAGGTCCACAGGGAAAATATATGCCAGCGTGTCCAGGCTTGCGCGCCCGCGCTGCGTCACTAAAAAATAAGCGGCGTAGGCAACCCCAGAAATCACCGCCAGTGTGTTGCCAAACAGCAAGTCCCGGCTCATGCCCACATCACTGCCCAGCACAATTACCGCGCCCAGCAAACAAAACACCAAACCCGCCCAGAATCGGCTGTTCAGTTTCTCCCGCCACACAAAGAACACAAAAATGGCTACCCACAGGGATGCCAGGTTATTCATCAAGGTTGAATTGGCAATGCGGGTGTAATTGACAGCGGTGCTCAGTAAGCCATGATCCAGCGCCACCAACAGCCCACCTGCCAGCACCCACCACCACACCTGCCCGCGCGGTAAAGGCTTCTGAACAGCCCGCCGAACAAAAAAAGGCAGCAAGACCACTGCCGCCAGCCCCATCCGGTACATGGAGGTAACCGTACCTGGCGCTTTTGCCCACCGTACAAAAATGCTGGTCAGACTTAATGCCAGCACCCCAAACCCCAACGCCAGATATGCCCAGACTATTTTTCGGCGCGCCATAGCGTTCTCCTGTCGGTCATTGTATCAGAAAAGTGGTTAGTCGCTAGTGCTCAGTGCTTAGTGAT
>DFYN01000143.1:348-1130 GCA_002383615.1 Anaerolineaceae bacterium UBA4081 | reverse complement strand
AAAATCTGTCAGCAAGACAGCCTTCAAACGACCTTGAGATGTGAATCTATGATCAAATTACCCGCCCGTCCGCCTTTCAATTTCCGTGAAACCGTCCACTCGCACGGCTGGGTACAGCTCACGCCCCTCAGCTGGGATGAGACTGCCCAAACCCTTCAATTTCCCCTGCGCCTCTCCACGGGTAAAGTCCTGGCAGTGTCTGTCTCCGGGGACGCTCATGGTATCACCGCTTCACATGGAGGAACACTTTCAAGTGCGGAAAAGAAAGAACTTGAGGCAACCCTTGTGTGGATTTTTGCGCTGGACCGCGACTTAAGCCCATTTTACGCCGCTGCCCAGGCTGAGCCGCGCCTTGCACATGTGGAAGCGGGTGGCAAAGGACGTATTTTGCGCTCTGCCACCCTGTGGGAGGATGTCGTCAAAACGATTACCACCACCAACACGCTCTGGAACGCCACCAAAGCCATGTGCCGCAAACTGTGTGAAGCCTATGGCGACCCCTTACCGGACAACCCCAGCATCCACGCCTTTCCAACACCTGAGCGCATCGCCTCAGAAGCACCATCCACGCTGGCTGAAGTCAGCCGCATGGGCTACCGCGCCCCTTTCCTGCACGAACTTGCTACCCGCATTGCCCGCGGCGACCTGGACCTGCAAGCCTTAATAAACTCTGACTTGCCCACGCCTGACCTCAAAAAGGAACTGCGCCGCATCAAGGGCATTGGCGATTATGCTGCCGCCAACCTGCTGATGTTGCTGGGTCGTTCAGACTACTTGCCCAT
>DFYN01000143.1:0-339 GCA_002383615.1 Anaerolineaceae bacterium UBA4081 | reverse complement strand
TGGGATTGGCAATACGCTGGCTAGAAATTCATAATAAAAGGGCGAGGTGAATGACCTCGCCCTTTTGCTATCAGATAACTGGGAGGTTACTTCGTCACCTGGAAGGTTGTGGTTGCCGTTGCAGAGGTGTAACCCGTCTTGGTTGCCGTTGCAACCGCGGTATAGGTTCCAACCCCACCCTTATTCGTGGCGATCTTGTAACTGAAGGTTTTTATGCCAGCGGCATCGGTTGTTCCGGTCAATGTTGTCTTGGTACCGGTTACCGTGGTAATGACCAAAGTGACGGTTGCGCCACTCACTGCCGCAGCATTCTGATCCTTGACAGTTGCCGTGATGAGG
>DFYN01000086.1 GCA_002383615.1 Anaerolineaceae bacterium UBA4081 | reverse complement strand
GCTGACTGCGTTCGTGCTGCTTTTGTTCTTCTCTTATGGACATGTCTATCAGCTCCTCAAAGACACGCCTGTTTTAGGAATAAACCTCGGGCATCACACTGTTCTGGCTCTCGGGTATGCGGTTCTTTTCGTAGGTGGATTGCTGCTCTTACGCAAAATTAAGGTGGCAGCCCAGGCAACAGGAATATTGAACCTGGTCACCGCAGGATTATTGGCATTCTCCTTAGTCCAAATCATCCGCTTTGCCGCACTGACGGCAGATGCGCCCAGCATTGCAACCAGCCCATCCCCGGTTGAGACCCAACCGTCGCCAAAACCCGCCGCTGGGAAGACCCTACCGGATATCTACTATATTATTCCGGATATGTACGCCCGCCATGACGCCATCCTGAGCGACACCGGCTTTGACAACTCTGCCTTTCTCCAGCAGCTGCGCGACATGGGTTTTTTCATCGCCGATTGTTCACGCAGCAACTACGCCCAAACGACGCTTTCCATCTCGTCCACACTCAACATGGACTACCTTCCCGCCCTGGGGATCACGGATGAGAACGGCACTTTCGCTGCCATCCGCGAAAGCCGTGTGAGTTTGGAACTGCAGAAGCTGGGTTATACCATCTATGGTCTTGAATCTGGATTTCGTCTGGATGAGTTAGCCAGCAACAGCGCCTCGCTTGCGCCTGCTCAGGTCGGTTTTACCTTACGGACGATTCAGCCCTTTGAACTGGCGCTCATCAAATCAACTGCCCTGCGAATTTTCCTTGACGTACGAAATCCGGTGATCAGCCCCCTGGTAGATCGCCTGACCTTTCCCTTCCACGAGCATGCCGACCGTCAGCTCTTCATCCTTGACCAGCTGACAAAAATGCCCTCTCAGCCCAGCCCTAAGTTTGTGTTTATCCACGTTATGGTTCCACACCCGCCTTACATCTTTGCACCGGACGGCACACTGGTTACTGACGCCCTATATTATCGTGAAGGTTGGGGACTACCCTCGACAGACGCGTATTTCCGGCAAGGGTATGCCAACCAGGTTGAGTTCATCAGCAACCGCTTGCCTGAGATTCTGCAGACTATTCAACAAAATTCAGCCACTCAACCGGTGATTATTGTGCAGGGTGACCACGGCATCCGCGACAAGAACCGCATGGAAATCCTGAATGCCTATTATTTGCCCGGTGTCGACAGCGCCGTGCTTTACAGCGCCATATCGCCGGTCAACACCTTCAGGGTGGTTTTCAACCAGTACTTCAGTACCGCATTAGAGATGCTGCCCGATATCAGCTATTATTCAGAATACCCGGACCGTTTCGACCTGACCGAAGTGCCGGAATACAATCCCGATTGCCGCTTGCCATGAACCAACCAGTCGCCTATGCATCCAGGAAGCTGCGCAGCACCCGATTAAATATCTCGGGGTCTTCGCCCTGCGACCAGCGACCGCAATCCTCCATGATATAGAGTTGGGCATTGGCAAAGCGGGTTTGTGCCTGCCGGGATGCCTCCAGCGGCGCCAGGGTATCCTTGCTGCTGTGGATGAGGAGCGTGGGTGCTTGAATTTCGCCTAACCAGACCATGTAGACCGTCCGAAGTCCGCGCCATCCCATTTCGTATTTCTGGAAGGGATGAATGCGTGCCCGGTACCTGGACACTAGAGCTCTGCAAAGACTTCATCCACAAGATCTTCAGGCATTCTTTTAGGGTGGAAAATATACTTTTTAATAAAGAGGCTGTCATGGAACAGCTGCGNNTCCACTCATTGATAAAGGGTATTCGAATAAACAGGGAAGTTAGCTTGTGCATGGGCGCTCTGGCTGCCAACCCGTAGGAATCGACCAACACCAGGCGCCACCCGATGAATATACTTCCGTGCAAAACCCGGCACGATGCCACCCCCCAATGAGATGCCAGCCAGGCTGACTATTTCCAATCCCAGCTTATCCAGAAATGTGGCTAGAAAATCAGCATAAAACGCCTAATCGTGCTTTCCGGGCTTGCGCTGGGTCGTCAGGCTGACCAACCGTGCCACCACCACCACCACATAACTGACCCCCAGGAATTGCTCCAGGATAGCCAACGCGCGGGTGGCGGCTGAAGTCGGGACAATATCGCTCAGCCCTGTGGCAGACAAGTTGGTGAAACTGACAAACAATAACTGGATGAAAGTCAGCGGCGTACCTTGTTCAGCGCCTCCCGTAAAACTCCCCGGCACCCAGGCTTGCGCCACCACGAACATGTAAGCAAAACCCCAGGCAAGGAGGGTAAAAGTCGCGCCAGCGGCATACAATTCATCGCGGGTAACCCGGAAATCGGACATCATATACGCGATCAAGCTGCCCACAGCGTAGAAGTATAGTATGCCTTCCAGCAATGCCGACCAGGGGGTGAACGCAGAGTTGGGATACATAGCCGCAAGGATGGACAAGACAAATGCTGGAACCGCCAACAACCACGCCACCCACGTTAATGCCGGGCTGCGGTCAACCACCCACACCACCAGCATCAAGATGATAATGCTGAACGCGCTGACAAGCGTCCTGCCTGTCACGGCATGATCAAAAACGACAAATAGGATAAGTTGAATTAATTGCGCTCCTAAGAGGAACGCTGATGGATTGTAGCGCAGCAAGGGATTCGTCGCTTGGGGTGATTGGATTGCCATGGCATGTGCTGGCAGGAGCCAGGTCCTCTCGTTTATTTTGGGGTGCATCTCCATCTATTTTCTGTCTTGATTATACATTGGCTGCACCGAATACCTGGATTGAATACAATTAGGCAACCCAATAAAAGTGAGTGAGTTTGGAGGTACCTTGCCGTTTCCAACCGCATCCGCTACTGGAATGAAGCCGGCGTCAATCACCTGATGCGCCGCGTGGCGCAACTGCCTTTTGGTCCATTCTGCCTGGTGGAACATACGGGTCGCTGCGCCGGCAAGGTGATACTTTTTTGTCGCGCTAACATACGGCAGCCATGTGGATTGGTACAAGAACATCGTGGCAGCCGGCACGTGCCGCATTTAATGGCGCCGCCCGTGGTCCGAAATCA
>DFYN01000064.1:4851-5152 GCA_002383615.1 Anaerolineaceae bacterium UBA4081 | reverse complement strand
CTTGCCACAGCCCTTGACAACATGTTATAATCTGCTTGTTATTGTTACGCATGTTTGAACGATTTGATGTTTTCTGTGAATTTTAACTCTCCCAACCCTCTCCACGTAATCTAATCCACCTCCCGAGCTTGCTCAGGTCAGCGTGTGATTCACCTATCCATCTATTTTAAGGAAACCATTTCAGGGGCAATGAACTTATGACAAATATTGTTGAACTCGAAAACGCACCACTTTATAAACTGCGCCATATGGCGGAAGAGATGAACATTCCCGGCGCAACCCGGCTCAAAAAAGAGAACCT
>DFYN01000064.1:0-4817 GCA_002383615.1 Anaerolineaceae bacterium UBA4081 | reverse complement strand
CGCTATGACCTGCGCTCGGGGGATATGATTATCGGGGTGGTGCGTCCGCCGCGCGAATCTGAGCGGCATTACGGTCTGCTGAAGGTGGACAGTATCAATGGTCTGGCAGCCGAAGAAGTACGCACTCGCCGCCCATTTGAAACCCTGACCCCCATTTTCCCAGATAAACGCTTTGACCTTGAAACTGAACGCGACATCCTATCCACCCGGTTAATCAACTTAATTGCCCCTATTGGACGTGGACAGCGCGGCATGATCGTCTCACCGCCAAAAGCCGGCAAGACTACCATCCTCAAACAACTGGCGAATGCCATCTCAACAAAAAATCCCGAAGTCCATCTGATTATTGCCTTGATTGGTGAACGTCCGGAAGAAGTGACCGATATGGACCGTTCGGTGGATGCTGAAGTGGTTGCTTCCACGTTTGATGAACCGGTTAACTCGCATGTACGCACGGCTGAAATCACGCTGGAACGCGCCAAACGACTGGTGGAGATTGGTCGGGACGTGGTCATCCTGATGGATTCGCTCACCCGCCTGGCGCGCGCCTATAACCTGGTGGTTAACCCCTCCGGTCGAACGCTTTCAGGCGGTATGGACCCCAGCGCCCTGTACCCGCCCAAGAAGTTTTTTGGAGCGGCGCGTAACATTGAAGAAGGTGGCTCTCTCACCATCATCGCCACAGCGCTGGTAGATACCGGGTCGCGCCTGGATGATGTCGTTTACGAAGAGTTTAAGGGCACAGGCAATATGGAATTGCATTTATCCCGCAAGCTCCAGGAACGCCGCACTTTCCCAGCCATTGATATTGAACGCTCCTCAACCCGTCGCGAAGATTTACTATTGGGTCCGGATATGCTTCAGCGTGCCTGGTTGATGCGCCGCATGTATATCCAGATGACCACGCCGCCTCCCGGTGGGGCAGGTTTGGATCCGGCTGTGGCAACCGAAGCCATCTTGCAGCGCATGGCAAAGACCAAGGACAATCAGGAATTCCTGGAGACCTTGACGGAGGGCATGTAAGCGTGAAAGTAACCTCAAAAGGGGCAGGTATTCCTCAACCAGCGGGTGAAAATCGCTGGCTGCCCATGCTTGCCTGGGTTGTTGCCGGGCTCATGTTGGTGTGGATGGGATTAGTTGTTTATCAACGGGTGGCACAGGCTGCGCCTTTCAGCAGCAGTTCAACAGTTTCATCTGGTTTGCCGGCTGGCGCTGTGAATTTACCCCTGCCAGCCCTGTCAGAAGCGCGGACCGAGTCGGTTTCACGGGAGGTCAACCCGCGCACGGTCATCCCGACGCGCACGCGTATGGCGGCAGTTACTTATACTGTCGAGGCAGGTGACGCTATATTTGGGATTGCTGAAAACTTTTCCCTCAAGCCTGAAAGTGTGCTCTGGGCAAATTATGACATCCTGGATGACAATCCGGATATGATTGCTGTTGGTCAAAACTTGCTCATTCCACCGGTGGATGGCGTTTTATACAAATGGAAAGAAGGCGACCAATTGGGAAAAGTGGCGGAGCAATTCAATGCCACGCCTGATGACATTCTGGCTTTTCCCGGCAATCGCCTTGATATGACCAATCCGGTTATCAACCCGGGCGACCTGGTCATGATTCCGGGCGGATCGCGTGCGTTCCAGCAGTGGTTAATGCCGACCATTCCACGCGGTGCAGCCGGTGTGGCAACCAATATTGCCGGCACCTGTAACACTACCGATAATACTTATGGCAGCGGCGCTTTTATCTGGCCAAGCGCCTCCCATGATATCAGTGGAAACAACTACTGGTCTGGTCATTTGGCAATTGATATTGGCGTCAGCACAGGCGAAGCCGTCTGGGCAGCTGATAGCGGTGTAGTAGTATATGCCGGGGGCAGTAGTGGCGGTTATGGTCGCATGGTCATGATTGACCACGGAAATGGTTACCAGACTCTGTATGCCCACTTAGATTCGGTTTTGGTCACCTGTGGTCAGGGCGTGTCCCGTGGACGAACCATTGGACTGGGCGGCAGCACAGGTAATTCAACTGGTCCTCACCTGCATTTTGAGGTGCGGTATCTGGGCGGATTCATCAATCCACTTTTTGTCCTGCCCTGATGAGTAAGTAGAAATTGGTATAAAAAATTAGGGGAGGGTCACAGACCCTCCCCTAATTATGTTCCTGTATNNGGGGTGATGGCGCGGACTCGCACCGGAACCAGTGTGGCTGGCGCCAGGTTGGGAGCGTTGACTGTCAGACTGCAGATTCCGTCTGCATTGGTCGTCCCTGCAGGATAAAACAGTTCCAACCCGCCGCCCAGTTCCAATGTCAGAGTAATAACCGCGCCTTCCACCGGTGCAAGGTAACTATCCAGAACAACCACCTGGATGGTTTGCTGTTCGCCGGCGCCAATGAGTGAATGCGCGCTAAACGCAGCAGTCGTGGGTTGCAGCAAGGTGCGCTGACCAATGGCATCTTTGGGGTTGGCTTTCAACAGCATTGGGTTATATTGCATCATATCAAAGTACATACGCCCCAGGTCGCTGAGGACAACCCGCGAACCGGCGGGACGGTCAAACCAGTATTCCATGCGGGCAGCCTGAAAGTACTGCACCAGACGACCATCGTGCTCTTCCAATGGAGAGATTGGTAAGCCGAATATTTGTTCGCCACTGTTTAATTCGTAATAAGCCAGGAATTCGTAGCAGATGGAATAACCGGTCGCGAAGGCACGGCAGGATGGATCGCGTGGGTTATAGATGGGGCTAATTTTTCCTGGGACGTACATCATCTCACCCAGAGGGGTAAGTTGGACTCGAATGCCTGTGCTCGTTGGTACCAGGTTGATGCGTCCCTTCTGAAAGAATTGCACCTGCTGCCCGGTCAAGGGGTCGGCAAACAGGTCTGTGATGGCATAACCCAGGTTAGTCGGGCGATTGGGTATGGTTTCAATGACACCCAGGACGGGATCAACAATCCAATGACCAGTTTCCGGTTCAAAATAAGATCGGACAGCTTGCGCTTTGACAGAACCAGTCAGACTGGAAAGGATAATTGCCAGTAAGAAGAGCGAAGCAAAAAATCGCTTTATGCGCATATACAATATTATACAAAATCTGAAGGAATTTACAAGCCGGAAGATTCTAGCGGTAATGACTGCGAACGGGCGGCGCGACGTGCCTGGATACCAAAGGCGACTGCGCCCAACAACCCCAACGAACCAGCGCCTACCCAAATAAACTGCGGACCAAAAGTGTCATTTAAAAAGCCGCCCATCAATGGTCCAATCCCGTTGGCAACTGGCCAGGTGAGGGCATACAGGCTCATATAGCGGGCGCGCATATCCGCTGGTGCGAGGTTGGCAACATACGTCGAACTGGTCGGCACAAGGATAAGTTCACCAAAAGTCATGATGACCATTGCTAGCCAGAAACCCCAGAACCCGGTCGCGAGTGCCACGCTGCCTGCTCCGACGGCATAGAATACCCCCGCCAGGGCTACCATCCAAAGCGGATGGTGGCGCTTGGTGAACTGGGTGATCAGCACTTGTAGGACAACGACCATGATGGCATTGGTGGCTGGGATGAAGCCGTATTGACGCTCGCTGAGTCCAAAGTTTTGTTTCGTGTACACAGACAACAGCACCCACATGATGGAGGCGCACATGGTGACCAGGGTGAAAGTGGTCACAAACGGCATATAGCGTTTGTCGGCAAAGACTGTCCCATATCCGCCAAAACGCTCCCGGGTTTGCTTTTGCATATGGTCAGCCTTTGGCAAGGTTTCCCGTGCAAAAATGGTCATCAGCAGGCTGTAAATGATCATGCCGGCGGCACCCATGTAGAATGCACGGCTGTAAGAAGCCGCAGCAATAAATCCACCGATGGTCGGACCGAGCGATAAGCCCAGGTTGTTGCTCATCCTGAAGATGGAATAGCCATCCACCCGATCTTCCGGCGGTAGTAAATCCGCCATCATGGCATCTGCACCCAGGCGATAGAGCGGGTTGAATGCCCCGGCAAACACCATCAGTAATGCAAACTGCCAGTAAGACTGGGCATGGCTCATAAAGACATAAACCAAGCCATTCATTGCCAGTGAAATGACCATGACCCACTTTCGCCCTGCTTTATCCGTAATGGGTCCACCAATAAAACTGGCGATGACGCCTGCTCCTGCATTGATGGTGTTGAGGGTGGCGACTGTGGTCAGGGGGAGCCCCAACTTGCCAGTGATGTAGATCATCTGGAAGGGCCAGATCATACTTGAGCCAATGGTGCTGATGAGCATGCCCAGAAACATCAGCCAAAATTGGCGGGGGAACCGGTTCCACAGGGTAGTGATTTTCACGCGGGAGATTGTATCATGACAGGCTGCAAAAGGAGGTTTTTGCAGCCTTATTCAAATTGATGATTATGATGTGTCCCCTAGGGCGTTTATGATAATGGTATCAGCCTGAGGGTGAGGATTTGGAAGGGCTTGAATCTAAATAGAAGGGTGCTATCCTGAAGGGGTAGGGCAGCTTGATCCACTTCCAGCAAATTAGTCTGGTAAGCTGCCAGGAGTGGAATGGTGGAGGTTAGCTTACCAGTGCCACGCTGCCGTCCGCTGTCATATAAGCGAACAATAAATCCGCGTCCGTCTTCTGCAGGTTTGATGGTTTCAATCACCAGGTTGGCAGGCTGCAGGTGGAGTAAGCAGGCTTGATCAGCAGGTGCGTCCAGGCTGGAGGCTTGAGACCGCCAGACCATGAGCGGGTCATTGAGCGCATAGGCTGCAGGAATGGCTTGTTCATATCCACCCGTATGCGGCAACAGGCTGTAGGTGAAGTGGGG
>DFYN01000183.1:8148-17560 GCA_002383615.1 Anaerolineaceae bacterium UBA4081 | reverse complement strand
CCTTTCTGGGATTCCTTGCAAGCCCAGACCGGTCAGAATTACACACAATGGGATAACAAAATTGTCAGTGATAGCCTTGAACAAGCGCGCGTCGCTTCTGATTTAAGTGAGCGAATCCGACTTTACCACAATTTCCAGGTTATTTTTAATGAAGAATTACCAGCCTTGCCTTTATATTACCCTGTTTATTCAACTGCCATAGACCAGGTAGTTCAAGGCGTATCCATCGGACCTTTGGTGGATACCAGCGACCGCTTGGCAAACATAACCAGCTGGTACCTGGTCTCCCGTTCTGGAGGCGCTGAAACACCAACGCCTTAATAAAAGGAGGGTACGATGTTCACATTAGAGAGCGACTTGAAGTATGTGGAATCGGCAATTCCAGTTCTGGAAGATTTTATCCTTTCCAATGATTTATATTGGCCTCTATCAGGAGCTCCAAGCGGAACCGGCAGCGACCAACTCTCCCTTGGTATGTTGGAAGTGATGGAAATGCGGTTGCTGGCATTACCGGATACTCATCCTCTGCGGAAAAAGGCAGTGCCCTTGTATGGTCAAATTGATGCCATCCTGAACCGGTGGCAATCTAATTACCGCCAAAAGGCAATTCGGGAATGGCATGCCCGCATGCGTCAATGGCAATCCTACCTGGGGGAACTTCGCCACAATTCTCAGCGGTTGAATACTTACGCTTATGAAGTGCGATTGCGATTAATCCTGCATGAATTTTCGGAATGGGTTGAAGTTGCGGATAGGGAAGTACTGGCTGATTTAGATCAATCGTTGTTGGCGAGCCTTGATGAGGGACATTTTGTCTGGGAACCTGAGATTGCCGGTGGATTTCCTGCCAGCCGATATCCGTTCCTGTATGTTCGCATTGAGAAATCAGAGGAAACAACCAGGTGACTCCTTTTTACACTCGAAAAGGCGATGATGGATTGACCGGGTTATTAGGCGATGGACGCCTGCCCAAATTTGACCTGCGCATGGATGCAATTGGTGCTTTGGATGAAGCGACTGCCTTTTTAGGTTTAGCTCGTACTTTGTGTACCTCGGAGGGAACTCCTGAATTAATTCTGGAATTACAGCGCAGTTTGTATCAGCTGATGGCTGAGGCAGCGTCAACTTCGGAAACAGCGAATCAATTTTTATTTGCGACGCCAGAACAGATCCAAATTCTCGAAGGACATATTGAAANNTGACCATCCAGGTCAAAATGCCTCGGGAATTTATCGTCAGCGGCGACAGTCAGGCTCAGGCTGCTCTCGATATAGCTAGGACAGTCGTCCGACGGGCAGAGCGGAAGATGGCAGCAATGCTTGACCGCGGTGATGTCCAGAACTACTATCTCCTGGCATACTTGAACCGCCTTTCATCCCTCCTCTTTGTTATGAGTTTGTTTGAGCTTCAGTTCCCTCCGACCACCGCCAAGCAGCCATGATTGGAACCTGGCTTAATATTGCAACAGTCTTGGTCGGAGGTTCACTCGGTTTACTGCTGGGTAGCAGGTTACCTGAGCGAATTCGTACTACAATCATCGCGGGGTTGGGGTTATTCACACTTGGTTATGGCATGTCTCTTTTTCTTAAAACGGAAAACGCCTTAATCGTTTTAGGTAGTATCTTGATTGGCGGCTTACTGGGAGAGTGGTGGCGTATTGAGGACGGCTTACTGAGGTTAGGAGCCTGGCTGGAGCGAAGGTTCCAGCACAGTGGGGCGGAATCAGGATCCAACCGTTTTGTCCGTGGTTTTCTGACGGCATCTCTCGTATTTTGTGTTGGTCCGATGACCATTCTGGGTTCCATTGAAGATGGACTGACGGGAAATTATGCAACGCTGGCTGTAAAAGCCATTTTGGATGGCTTTAGTGCCTTGGCTTTTGCCTCTACCCTTGGCGTTGGTGTCATGTTTTCGGTTCTCATCATTCTGTTTTACCAAGGTGGTTTGACCTTACTGGCAGCCCAGGTCCAGGCTGTGATTTCCCCAGTCATGATGACGGAGATGTCAGCAGCAGGTGGCATTATCCTGATTGGTATTGCCATCAGCAGTTTGCTCGAAATCAAGCCTATTCGGACCGCAAATTTCCTTCCCGCTTTACTAATGGCTCCGCTGATTGTGTGGATTTTGTCGATAATCAGGTAATCTGACTAACGAAAAACCGCCCTGTCAGGGCGGTTTTGCTTCGTTAATCTAGATTAATTTTCTGCTGCCGCATAAGCCGCATCAAGGGCGTCAAATAACTCCTGCCAGGATGATTCGATTTTGATGAGCTGTCCATTTATTAGGAATGAGGGGGTCGAGTTTATGCCCCTGCCAGGTGCGGCGACCAGCTCATCCAAAACGCGTTGTTTATACTTCCCTGATTCAAAGCAATCGGAAAACGCCTCCATGTCCAACCCTAAAGCGGCGGCAAAGGCAGTCAATCGCCGGTCAGTGAAGTCGCCAATATTTTCGCCAGTTTGATTGGCATAAAGGATATCGTGAAAATCCCAGTAACGGTTTTGGTCCATTGCACAGTAGGCAGCTTCAGCAGCAGCCTTAGACTCGCGACCAGATGACTGTTCATCCAGGAAACTGAATGTTTCATACGTGAAGTAAACCTTGCCAGTTGCCACGAAATTGTCCAACAGGGTTTGCTCAATATTCTCCGAGAATGATTTGCATGCCGGGCATTGAAAATCAGCAACTTCAGTCAGTTTAACAGGCGCGTTTGGGTCGCCAACTGAATTGCCGTTGACAGCAGGGCGATTCATGCCAGTGGGTATAATGATATCCCCAATAGGTGCGTTGGCTTGTTTCCATTGGGTCCAAATCAATAGTCCTGCAACTGCTGCCACAACAAGTAGAATGGAACCAATGATTATCCACTTGTTCCGTTGTGCCTGTTTGCGGCGTCTTTCCCGCATCTCCAATTTTCGTGAGGATGACCGTTTGCCAGAAGTGCTACTTTCCTTTTTTTCCATTATTTCCTCCAACCATTAAGTTACGGAATTGTCTCATATTCTGACGTTAATTTCAACCTCAATTACCGCTGCCGGTCTGTTGGGCATGATACAAATCCAGGGTTTCAACGGCGTGTCGCAGATGAGGGATAACAATGCTGCCGCCCACAACCAGGGCAACATTGAAAGCGTCATATAATTCCTCATCTGAATAACCCGCGTCAACGCATTGAATGATGTGATAATCAATGCAGTCATTGCATCTCAATACCATTGAGGCAACCAGACCAAGCAGTTCTTTAGTCTTGGAGCTTAATGCGCCATCATTGTAAGCGGCTGTGTCCAAATTGAAAAACCGCTTAATGCCAAGATGATCGACTTTACTTATTCGTTGATTCATTTGTTTACGGTATGCTTGAAACTCGGAGAGTCTATCTGTCATTGGCTCAATCCTTCCTTATCGTACATATATACCGGGTAACGTTCGCCATTTTCCTGGAATCCCAGGTGATGGTAAAGGGCGAGGGAGGATTGATTGGTGGATTGCGTATTTACTGTAATCCTGCCATACCCTGAAGATGTTGCTGAATGGAACATTGACCGAACGAGCAAGTATCCAATATGTTGATGCTGGAAATCCGGTAGAACAGCCAACCGAGCTAAATGCGCACTGGTATATCCCGCAGTCGTTAACTGATAGGCAATGATTTCATTCTGGCAGGTAACCACATCGGCAAACCTGCACTGCATGAATGCCAACATGAGGGTTTCTTCACTGTGTACCCATTGAGGTTCAAACGCTTTCTGATCTACCTTTGCCACATCCGGTATATCATCAGCCGTCATTGGGCGGATGAGATAATCTGGCGACAACTCAAGCTGGTCAGGCATTTGCCTGTTCCACTCCAAGACAACAACATCTTGGCGATAGGTCAAGAGACTTGGTATTGCAAGCGCATCCAACCAGGAATCAATTGCCAGCAAGCACAAGTGGCTGTCATGTGGCAACTGGCTAACAGTATATGTAAGCATGTTGGACCAGACTTGGTGAAGATCTAAATCAGGCTGGCAGGCAAATACCCGAATCCAGGCATACCCGGGTGGTTCTGGTGGGCATGCCAATACGGCTTCAATTCGATGGTCACTTTCTTGAATGAAAAACATGGGATTGCCAAGCCAATCCATCGGACTTCGCCAATCAAGGTGTTGGTGGACATAGAATGATTGTTCCAAAATGTCTGATATAGCACCCGCATCGGAATGGGATGCGGGTCGGATAGTGGCTGCCGAACTCATGGAAAATTCAGACCTTACCGCCCATCAAGCGGACAACTAAAGATAACAAGCCTCGGAGGAGTTTCTCACCAATTGACAAATGGGGTTTGATATCCAGGGCTTGCGCCATGGTACCCATTGCAATCAGGGGTTGTTTCATTCTTAACTGCAGGGTCGACATATTTTGCAGGATTGTTGCTTCATAATCCGGTTGTCTGGCTTCCTTGAATAAGGCTGCTGCCTGTCGAAAGGCGGCAAGAGCTTCTTCAAAGCGTTTTAACTCACTGAGCGCTGACGCCTGGTTGCCCAGCGCCATCGCTTGCAGCGCAATATCACCAGCATTGGCGAAAATGTCCTCTGTTCCAAGGGATGCTGCAAGTGCTTCATCGGGTTTTCCTTGCTTGAGTAGAGCGACGCTCATATTGTTTGCCATACGAGCTGCCATCAGCACATCTCCTGTGGCAGTGAATGCCTCGGCAGCTGCCTTAAACCGAGTCAAAGCTTGTGCATAATCACCCGCTGCAAATGCTTGAGCTCCCAGGGATGCCAGGCTTTCGGCGCTGGATTCTGTTGCCATTAGTATGTAATCTCCAACAATCCCTCAGCGACCGTGCGTAATCTCTCCACTGAGAGTCCACTTAACTTAACTGCCAATGTAAGGTAAGGAAGGTTGACAGGGTTGCAGATAAACTCCTGAAGGTCTGATGGTAACTCCAGGAATGTGCGTATCAGTTCTTGTTTCTGGCGCCATGATCCGACCAATCCGTGTTGATCGGTGAACTTTTCAACGGAGGTATCCAATATCGCTGCCAAAATTTCTAATTCAGGTAAAGGGATTGGTTCATTTCCAGCTTCGTACTTTTCTAATGTGATGATTGACAAGCCGGATTTTAATGATAAGTCCTGAATGCTGATGTTTTGTGCGCTGCGCACCATACGCAAGGTCGTGCCTATCATCTTCTGTCGGAGGATCTGAATGCGTTTTGTTTCTGACAACTCCGGTTGTTCGTTCGAAAGTGTCTGGTTTGACCAAAACTGCCCTAGAGGCACATTCAGGAAATACGCCAATAACTCAAGCTGTGGCAAGGTAGGTGCCTGTTGACCTGTTTCAATCCCGTGGTACTCCTGCGTAGATAAGCCAATAACCTGTGCGCACTCTTCTTCACTACGCCTGGCTACTTGCCTGGCGTTCAGGATCAGCAACCCCAATTTGCGAGTTCGCAAGGCTATGGTTTGTGGATTGTATTTCAAAGCTCACCTCCAATTCAAATCAAGAAGCAATCCGCCCGACAGGCGGCATTAAGTAACCCAACCCCGAACGAGTTACGATATGTTGTGGCGAATGAGGATTATCCTCCAGCTTTTGGCGCAGGCGGGCAATCGATACCCAGAGGATTTCTTTATCATCCTTATATTGCTGCCCCCATACTGCGCTCAACAGGTCTTCCGCAGTTAGCACCTGACCTATTGCGTGGGCAAATTGGATGAGGAGTCGATACTCTGTTGCAGATAAATAAATGGGTTTATCATCTTTCCAAACCTCTGCACGCGCAAAATCAATCCGTAAATTACCATGCACAAAGAAGCGTATCTGGGTGTCTTCGTCCGTAACCCGTGCCCGACGAAGGACTGCCCGAACTCTGGCGACAAGCTCAGTTGCTGAAAAGGGCTTTACCACATAATCATCTGCGCCGACATCCAAGCCGCGAACCCGATCGTGTTCTTCACCTTTGGCTGTCAGGATGATTATGGGCAAGTTTGAAAACTGCCTAATCCGTTCGCAGGCTGAGATGCCATCCAAACGTGGCATCATGACGTCCATAATCACCAGGTCAGGTTTCTTGGAGGCTGTGATTTCTACTGCTTCTTCGCCATCCCGACCTGTTATGACTTGATATCCTTCTGTTTCAAGGTTAACTTTTATGAGCTGAATGTAGAGTGGTTCATCATCAACGACCAGGATTAATGGGCTCATAGGTCTGCCTCCTTACGGTTGGTGAGGGAGGAAAATGCGAAAAACAGTTCCCTCTCCTACTTTTGACTCCACGTTGATTTGACCATGATGTGCCAGGATGATTTGTTTACATATAAATAATCCCAGCCCAGTTCCATGGATATTTGGAGCAAGTGTAGGGCATCTGAAGAAACGTTGGAACAAGAACTTTTGGTATTCTTCAGGGATGCCCGGACCGTAATCCCGAATGCTCAGCTCAATACCGCCTGTCATCAAATCCAGATTTAGTTCCACGGGTGCACCGACAGCATATTTGGCAGCATTAGAAAGTAGGTTTTCCACAACCTGCGCCAGCCGGGCAGGATCCCCGACAATAGGGGTAATGTGGGGATTTACTTTAACTTTGATATCTATGTCGGGATAGTGCATTTTTGTTCGTGCGACCGCATCATTGACTAATGCTTCTATGCGAATAGCCTGAAAATCCATCCGTAATTGACCTGATTGGAGGCGAGCTGAATCTAACATGTTCTCAATTAACTTTAAGAGGTGATCAGTTTCTAGGTCAATAATTTTCAGGAACTCACGTTGTGTGGCAGGATCCCAATGGGCATCTGACCTGAGTAAAGTGGTGGAATAGCCTTTGATAAATCCTAATGGACTGCGTAATTCGTGCGAGATGGTGGCAATAAAATCATCCTGTAGTTGGATGGTCTGACTTTGGGCTTCCATTTGGTCAAAATAATGATGCAACCTCTCCCGCTCAAGTAAAATTGCCGCCTGTTCAGCGACAAAGCGGGCAAAGCCCAGCGAGTCTTCACTGTACTCGGGACCTCCAAACCGGATAAAAACCAACGCTCCGAGCAATTGATTGCCCGCCATGAGCGGGATGCCAAGAAAATAGGGGCGTTCCAATCGGTCCTGGGTACCATCTTCCTCAGGGACTTGTATGACTACTTCGCGGGTGGAGACGACTTTATTGGCGACAGCCTCACCCCAGGCTGCATCAGCCTCCGCTTTTTTTCCGCGCCCCATAGCACGCGCAAAAAAGACATCCAACGTTTGGGTATGGGGAACGATATAGAAAAGTGCCAGGTTATCAAAAATGAACAACGGACGCACCAACCTGCCAATTTCATCCAGGGATTGTTTCCAATTGGTAGACGTTGAAACAACCTGACTTATGGCGAACAGGTCATCCGGTTTAACTGGCGGAGGGTTGTAAGGAGGATTCATTATAAATATATTATAGAGGAGATGGGGCTTAGACGCCATCTCCAAGATCGTATTTCCTCAAATGAAAAACCATTCGGGTACCAATTCCGGGCTGAGATGTTACGGATATTTCTGCACCGTGCGCCACGATGATCTTTTGAACCAGGCTTAATCCAAGCCCGGTGCCACCATATTTCCGCGTCGAAGAGCCATCCAGTTGATGGAAGGGTTCAAAGATTTCTGATATCCTCTCTTCGGGGATGCCAATGCCAGTATCTTCTATCGCTAAACCTACTGTGCGATCTTCGGGGATGACGCTCAGAGTAATTGTCCCTGGTCCTGTGGTGAATTTAATGGCGTTATCTATTAACTGGTTGACAACCCATGTAATCTTTTCCATATCAGCCGACACAAGGGGTACATGCAAAGGGGCTTGTACCTTCAAAGTAATATTTCGCTCAGCGGCAACTGATTCTGCCCGGTGAATAGCGGACTGGCAAATATCGACAAGGTTAGCCGCACCTAATGCCAGGTTAAATTCACCCTTTTCACCCATAGTGAATAACAGCAGGTCTTCAATGAGATGTTCCAATCGATTGGTAGACCTTATCATGACTTGTAAAGCAGCCGCTTGCTTATCGGTTAATGGTCCCAGGTCGCCACTGAGCATAAGCTCTTCGTAGCCTTTGATGTGGGTGAGCGGTGTGCGAAGCTCGTGTGAAATGTTTGCTATGAAATTTGCTTTAAGAGTATTGAGCTCAGCGAGTTTTTCGAGCGCTCTTTCCAATTCTGCTGTACGTTCCTTGACGCGCCGTTCTAATTGTTGATTTGCGCCCAAGAGGGCTGTTCGGAGGTCAAGGATTTGCTCGGTAACCGCTGTATCCAATTCATCACGGCTTATCATTTTGAGCTCAACGAGGATTTGACCTAAGAGCTGTTGCTGCCCTTGCTGGCGGAGTGTCGCTTGATAGGCGAGCGCTTGGTTCAGTTGGGTTGTGCTTAAGAGCCCTTTTTCCACCAGATAGTCACCCAACCGGGCTACCAAAATCTCAGGACTGAGGTGTTTAGGCGATTCCATCAAGAACTCCAGCTAGTTTCCAATACCCTGGACTACCCAATCACCACCAACCATAACAGCCAGAGGTTGGATGTCTCGCAATTCTGAAGGTGGCAAATCAAAGATGTCCCTTTCAAGCACAATTAAATCAGCCAGAAAACCTGGTTGGATCTGACCGAGTTGGTTCTCCCAACCTGAAGCATACGCAGCGCCAGTGGTATAACCCTGCAAGGCTGCCATCAGGCTGACTCGTTCCTGGGGCTGCCAACCTTCTGCGCCTGGCAGCCCATCTGCACGGCGGCGGGTTACGGCAGCATGTAAACCCCAGAATGGATTGGGTGATTCAACAGGTGCATCCGAACCAAAAGCAAGTTTGGCGCCTGAACTGAGTACTGATTGCCAGGCATATGAATATTGAGCCCTTTGACCCCAATGACGGTCTGCCGTGAACATGTCCGAAATCACGTGGTAAGGTTGCATGGAAGCAATCACATCCAATTCAGCTAATCGCGGGATATCCTGTGGGTGCAACAACTGGACATGCTCGATTCGATGGCGTAAATGCGGTAGACCTGCTGCAACCTCCATTCGCCTCAATTCTGCATAGGCATCCAATACCTCATGGTTGGCGCGGTCGCCAATGGCATGGATGGCTAAACCAAATCCCTGTTTGGCAACTTGCTGACCTATCTCTACGATCTCTTCTTTGTCCAAGATGGTAGTTCCCAGGGAGTCGCTGCCTTCATACGGCTGAAGCATTGCTGCGGTTTGAGGTCCAAGAGCGCCATCTGCAAACAGTTTCACGTTGCCAATCCGCAGCCACATATTGCCAAAACCTGAGCGGAGACCCAGCCTGAGGGCATGGGGGGCGTCATCCATCGCGATTCCCTTAAGAACTCGCAGCCGCAGTTGATGGTTATGATTGAGGTATTGAAGAGCGTTGAAGCAAGCACTTCGGTCATAGTCGTG
>DFYN01000183.1:3544-8023 GCA_002383615.1 Anaerolineaceae bacterium UBA4081 | reverse complement strand
GCAGCCGAATTTACCCAGGCTGCATGGATGGATTTATCTGTCAGGAAAACAGGGTGAAATGGTGCTGCCCTATCTAATTCAGTAGCGGTGCCAAATCCATTCCATTCGTTTTGATTCCAACCATGACCAAGGATCCATTTTCCTGCAGGTAAGGTTCGCGCTCGTTCAGCCACCAGTGTCAGGCATTCCTCTTTAGTTGGCAATTCACAATTCAAGCGGGCGAGGGATTCGGAATACATTTGTAAATGGATGTGGGCGTCTGTCAGACCCGGTAGAACGGTTTGACCATTCAAGTTCACCCGTTGAGTCCTGATCGGGGCTGATGCAGCCAGAGAGTCATCTGACCCTACGGCTGCAATTCGCCCATAATCATCTATCAGCACTGCACTGACCGTTGGCTGTTTGGGGTTAAGCGTGTAAATGCGTGCGTTGTACAGCAGTATCATCGACTGTCCTGAAGGAATCGTTGTACCAAGGAATCCAATTCTTCATCGGAATAATAGTGGATGGTGATTGTTCCGCCGCGTTTTCCTCTCTTTAATGCAACTTTGGTACCGAATGTTTGCCGTAATCTGTCCTCAAGATCTTTGATTTCAGCGGGAGGGGATTGGTGCGGCAAGGTGGCAGGCTTTTCGCCATTTAGTTTACGAACCAATGCCTCAGTTTGGCGGACTGTCAGGTCTCGAGCAAGGATGGTACTTAACGCAGCAGCCTGAGCTTGTGGTGAACGCAAACCAAGCAGGGCGCGGGCGTGACCTTCGCTGATTTTTGCTCCTGCAAGCGCTTCTTGCACCGGTTTGGAAAGGTCGAGCAACCGTAATGTGTTCGTGACAGCCACCCGGCTTTTTCCAACCTGGTCAGCAATTTCCTCATGTGATAAACCGAAATCGACGGACAACTGTCGATATGCTTCGGCTGTTTCCAGCGCACTTAAGTCAGATCGCTGCACGTTTTCAATGAGTGCAAGTTCCAAGCGTTCCTGGTCAGTCACCTGGCGGATGATGACTGGTACCATGCGCAAACCTGCAATCCGCGCAGCACGAAGTCGACGTTCTCCGGCAATCAGGATATAGCGATCCTCATCAGGTTCATGGGTAACAATTAAGGGTTGGATGATTCCGTGTTCGCGGATGGATTCTGCCAATTCCTGCAGTTCTTCGTCTGCCATGTGCGTACGCGGTTGCAAAGGATTAGGTACGATGAGCTCTACTGGAACGAGGCTGCCGCTGCTTTCATCCGAACTGGAATCCTCCCCAGGAATGAGTGCGCCAAGTCCACGACCTAGACCACCTTTTTTCGCCATGCAAACCTCCTAATCGTTTTCTTCTGGAACGGTTACACCATCGCCCGTGAGAATTTCACGCCCCAACGCCAGATAGGCACGGGCAGCGGCAGAATCGGGTGCGTAAGATGTGATAGGCTGCCCGTAAGACGGCGCTTCAGCCAGGCGAATACTTCGCGGAATGATTGCTTGCATAACCTGATTTGGAAAATAACGGCGAACCTCGCTAACCACATCCACAGCCAGTTTTGTACGACCATCATACATGGTCAAAACGACACCGCGGACGAACAGTTCGGGAAAAAGAGCGGATTGTACACGATTGATGGTTTGGGTCAATTGACCAAGACCCTCCAATGCCAGGTATTCGCATTGGACTGGAATGAGGACTCCATTAGCTGCCGCCATTAAACCGTTCACCGTTAGAACACTTAATGATGGTGGGCAATCGATAAGGATGTAGTCATACCGTTCTGTCACACCAGTAAGCGCATCCCGCAAGCGTAGTTCTCGCTTAGGCTGTTTAATTAATTCAACTTCGGCGCCAGCCAAAGCGGGGGAAGAAGGCAGGAGGCTGATTTTGAATTTTGGATTGTATAAAATGTTCGGCGCTATTGTGGCTGCGCCAATAAGGACTTCATAAGTTCCAGTTTTTACGCCCCGTTTGTCAATGCCAAGAGAAGAAGTTGCATTTGCCTGAGGGTCCAGGTCAATCAACAAAACACGTTGACCATAATACCCAAGCGCTGCACATAAGTTGATGGCAGTGGTTGTTTTACCAACGCCCCCTTTTTGATTAACCAGGGTGTAAATGCGTGCCATCCTTTATCCTTTATTAAGAATTTCGGTCATGTGGGTTGCCATCTCTGCCGGGGTGGGAATACCGCCCATGCCCTGGCGTGTTACCGAGTGTGACGCAATTTGTGTTGCAAATCGGGCAGCCTCCCAGGGATCCTTAGTGGATACCATCCGGACAAAGAAAGACGTACCAAATACATCTCCTGCGCCGGTTGCGTCCACCTCAGGAAGTTCGGGTGCGCGAAATCGGCGCAAGTCGCCATTCCAGTACAGGCGAGCTCCATAGCATCCTTCGGTGACAGCAAGCACCTTTACCAAGGAATGCATTCCTTCGATAATTTCTTCGTTCCCACTTACATCTTCAACACTGATGACCACCGCGCTTGCAAATGGTAAGACCGAGTTCGCTTCACGCCAAGGTGTGTAGTAGACGTGTCCCTGTTCGTCCCAGGCGCGCATCCATCCTTGCGGAGTCACACCGATAAATGATTCAGGAAATCCTTGAACCAGGTTGGGGTCCAGTTCGCCTGCAACAGGTCCAAGGTGGACGATTGGAGTTTTTAGCCAGTAATCGGGCACAGCAGAAATATCCAGGATCTCCGCACGGTGATGAAGGCGTTGGATCCTTCCGTTAGGTGTGTAAATATTTTCGAAAGTCGTCGCAACTGCAGCCGGGCGATTGATAATTGAAATCCCCTCCAGCTCTGGAAACTTCAGGTCTGAAGGAACTGATGTGACGATTCCGACACGCAGCCCCAGCGCACGGGCAGTGAGCGCGGAATATGCAGCTGTACCGCCCAGGCGAAAGCCATCAGGGATGATATCTTGTGTCAGGTGTCCAATCACCAGATAATCAATAGGTTCAAACGATTTTTTATTTTGCATTCATACCTATAAGAAGGATAACGATTTTCAATCTGTGGGATTTGGGGGAATTGCTTCATCCATGGACATGTCGCGCCGCATTCCCGGGGCAGGCGTGGCACAGTACGGGCACAAATTCCAGGGAAGCTCCATCAGTTTGCCACATTGGTGGCAGCGTTTCTTCAAGCGGGTATTGCAGCTCGGACATGCAACCCATTCTGCTTCCACTTTGCGACCGCAACCAGGGCAAACTGGTAAATCGGCAATGGATTGCAGAAGGGCTTCTTCTTCCAACGATTGCTGATACTCTTCCTCAAGGGTTTGGGAGGGACGCAGTATCAAATAGATGAGAATGCCAGGGATGGACAACACCGCGACCAGTAGCACTGCCAATATCCGCAGCAAGGGATCGCGTGAACGCCTGCGCATATCACGGAAGGTCCATATGATCAGGCTTAACCAAAGGGCAGCCAGAAACGCACCGGCAAACCCAACACCAATGAGGGCAAAACTACTGAGGGAACCCGGGTCAAATGTCATGGCAACTCCATTGCGGTGATTATAGCATGGAAGGAATCAGTCTGCTTTAATGTTTCACGGATTAGAATTGTTTCACTAAATAACCGCACCAAAGTTGCCGAATATTCTCTCCTCGTGTATGATGGGTTCTAATCAGAGGAGGATCTATGCGCGAAGCTGGTGCTGCTTACCGAATAGCTGACATTGCCAAAGATGACCGCCCCCGCGAACGGCTGCTTCTACAAGGAGCAGAAGCTCTCAGCAGGGCAGAATTATTGGCGATATTATTAAGGGTTGGGACTGAGCGCGAGAATGCCATTGAGTTGGCGCAACACATCCTTAAGGACTTCAATGGTTTGGCAGGTGTCCAACGCGCATCCATTCCTGAGCTGACAGCAGTCCACGGCGTGGGTGAAGCCAAGGCTTGCCAAATCAAGGCTGCCATTGAGCTGGGCAGGCGCCTGGCTCGGGACTTACCGGATGATCGACCATTGATTAGCTCACCCCAATCCGTTGCAGACCTGGTGATGTATGATATGGCTGCATTGCTGCAAGAAAACTTATGGGTCATATTATTGGATATGAAGAACAGGCTGATGGCGATTGAAAAATTATATGTGGGTTCATTGAATTCATCTACGGTGCGTATAGGCGAATTATTCCGCGGGGCAATCCAGCGCAGCGCGGCGTCCGTTATCTTGGTGCATAACCACCCCAGCGGCGACCCCACACCCAGCCCGGAGGATATTGCCATGACGAGGGCTGCCATCCAGGCTGGTAAATTGCTGGACATTGCAGTTTTGGACCACCTGGTCATTGGACAGGGTAAGTTTACTTCCATCAAAGACAATCAGGGAAGCCTGTTTCCGGGATGAAGGATGGATTTTGCTTTCGTTGACACTCATCTGACAATGTAGTAAAATTCGCAACGTTGGCGAGGTAGCTCAATGGTGGAGCAGGGGACTCATAAGCCCTTGGATGTGAGTTCAAATCTCACCCTCGCCACACGAAGACCC
>DFYN01000183.1:1610-3509 GCA_002383615.1 Anaerolineaceae bacterium UBA4081 | reverse complement strand
GGATGGATTGAGTTAATAATTATCAATCTACCCTGCTTTAATTGCAGTGACAACCAGGTTTCCACTCTTGCCTGCGTTAAATGCTTCTCCAGTCATGCTGCCATAGGCTTTCACATCTCGAAAACCAGCAGCCAGCAGTCCTGCCCGAAGGTCCTTCCAGAGCAGTGGTTTCAATTGGGTGGTGGTCAGGCTTTGCTTCCAGGCGTGGTCGCCATCATGTTTGAGGGTCAGGATGTTAAATGTGATCAAACCATCTGGGTTGAAGTCATAAAAGCGAACAAATAACCATTCTTTATCACCCTCCATGTTGGTTTGAGGCTCCATCCATCTTTCATGAGTCGCCATGACTGCATCAAAATTGCGACTCTGGAGCAATAGCAAACCACCCGGGCGAAGGTTATCTGCAAAATCCTGTAAGGCAAGAGCAAGAGATGCTTTGTCCAAAACATGGGGGAGGGAATTCCCCAGGCATAAAACGGCATCAGCCGGTTCAGGGAAGGTCTTGCTCACATCTCCAAAACCTGCAACTTCAAACACAATCGGGAGATTTTCTCGCCGTGCGTTGGCACGTGCGACATCAATCATCCCTTCTGATAGGTCTGCACCGACCACCCAATAACCTTCATGCGCCAACGCGATTGCGTGCATACCAGTTCCACAGGCGCTATCCACTACGGTATGGGCATCCACCTGCTTTAAACACTTAATAATGAAAGGCATCTCATAAGCCAACCGGCTTGTCCAATCCACAAAACGGTCGTAATCACTGCTTAAAGAATCGTACATGTCGGACCTCCTTCATTGGTGCAGATAATCATATCATTTATAAATGTAAATATAAAAAAGGTGTAATATTAGCGACAACCCTACTTATACAGAGGTAACCATTGGCTCCATCGCCGCAATTTTCCTTATTCCAAGAAAATATCAAAAAACTGCCGCGTAATGTCTGGGCGGTAAGCTTAACCAGCTTTTTCATGGACATTTCCAGCGAAATGGTCATCAACATCCTACCGCTGTTTTTGAGTAATGTGTTGGGTATTAAGACCAACATCATTGGCATTATCGAAGGTGTTGCAGAGGCGACCTCGAGTATCCTGAAATTATTTTCGGGATGGCTTTCTGATAGGTTAGGCGGACGCAAGTGGCTGGCGGTCTTGGGTTATGGCTTATCTGCGCTTGCCAAGCCCTTCTTTTACTTTGCGAATTCGTGGGGAATGGTGGCAGGTGTCCGCTGGGCAGACCGGGTCGGAAAAGGCATCCGTACAGCTCCTCGGGATGCACTGGTGGCAGATTCAGTTCCCTTCGAACAGCGCGGCATCGCCTTTGGTTTCCAACGTGCAGCCGATACTGCCGGGGCAATGCTTGGAATATTAATTGCCCTGGGTGTGGTCTGGTTCGCGCAGCGCAACACTCTTACCTTGGGTAAAACCACTTTTCAAACGATTGTTCTCATCAGTATTATTCCTGCCATACTGGCGGTTCTAGTTTTGGCAATTGGCACGCGGGATGTGGCTGTCACCGGGCAGAGGGTTGCCCCTAAATTTGCCTTCCGTTCTCTTGGTAAACCTTTCGTTATCTTCATGATCATCGTCAGTTTATTTGATTTGGGGAATTCATCCGATGCATTCCTGGTCTTGCGTGCTCAGGAGCGAGGTCTGAGCGTCATTGGGATTTTGGCGATGTTGGTTGCTTTCAACCTCATCTATACCGTACTTTCAGCGCCCGCCGGAGCAATTTCAGATAAAGTGGGTCGCCGTCGGTTGATTATCATTGGTTGGCTGGTGTATGGAATTATTTATCTGGGGTTTGGCTTTGCCCAGCAAGCCTGGCATATCGTCATACTGTACATCCTCTATGGTGTATATTATGGTTTAGCATATGGAACCACAAAAGCAA
>DFYN01000183.1:0-1562 GCA_002383615.1 Anaerolineaceae bacterium UBA4081 | reverse complement strand
GCACTTGCAATTATTGCTTCCATCCTCATGTGGTTGTGGATGCCGAAGTATAAGATTGGCGCTTGATAGAATTATCCCCCCGGATTTCCGGGGGGATAATTTTCATGCTTGAGGTTCCAACTTCATCTGCTGGTAAAGTGCCTGAAGCTCAGCCATAATTTCTTCCTTACGGATGTTGATATAACTTGAAATGGTCTCGCGGTCCTGCTCGCTGGGTTGGATCCGTAAACCCAGTCGCTGGGTTGTGTTATCAGCCAGTTGATTAATATTCATCACTTTTGCTTGCAGCAAAAGGGGTAACGGTGAACCCGGCAGGTGCAATTCCACTTTGACGGATTGCGCTCGTTTGATATCTACTTGTTCCAACGTATATGCGCCAAACATTAACACTCCCAGCCCATTTAGAGAGAGGTCGGCAATTGAAGCGATGGAAGAGGTCATCCCGTGGAAAATTCTTATGCGTAAGGGTTCGCGCGGTTGAACGCGAAGTTCCATACGTTTGCCAAAATCCGCCCCGACTTGCGTGAAGCGCGTCAGGATCAAGCCATCATTGTGAATATCTACAGCAACAGGCATGGCACGATAAATATGGTCCAGGCGTTCACATTGAATATAGGTTCTTTTTTCAAGAGCAATGCAGGTGATTTGCTGTCCGGGAGCGTTTACAGCCAAATAACCCTGGCTAATTAACGCAATTTTGGCATCTGCTTCTACCGGGACACCCCGGAAGGTATTTATCAACCGAATTGGTGCATGGGATTGGAAGGTTTCCCATAATTTAGCAATTACGTTTTCTTTTTCTTCGGGGAGGTCATCCGTAGGCATCATTTACTCCTGCAAACAGGAAAGGGAAGTTGATAGAAATTCTAAATATATTATAGCAAAACTCTGACAAGGCATTACGCATCGCGAGAAAATGGCAGGATAGCCTAACGCGGGATGATATGAACCGTGCTTGCTTTGAAGGAGGCTATGACAGCCATCCCCTTGTGCAAGCCAAGTTCACGGGCAGATGTGCGGGTAATCAATGCTACCAAAGGACAATCGCCAGCAAGGGTAACTCGCATCAGTGGTCCCTGGATTGCCATTTGCTGGATTACACCAGGGATATGATTGCGAGCAGATGAGGGGCTGCCATCTGGTGCGGGTTGGAGCGTGATTTCTTCAGGTCGCAAGCAGACCCAGACGGATTGCCCGATATGCGCATCTCCAATACCTTGCACATGACCCGAACCCGTCCGAATATTTAATAAACCTTCGTGGATGTCTTCAACTACGCCTGCCAGCAAAGATTCAACGCCTACAAACTCGGCAATTTCCCGGTCACCAGGCGCTGAGAATACCTCTTGTGCACTGCCAATTTGACGTAATTCGCCATTTATCAGTACTGCCACCCGGTCGCTGAGGGACAATGCTTCATCAAGGTCGTGGGTGACAAACAAAGTGGTCACATGGGTCTCGTCTAATATGTTGCGCAAATCAGATAGGAGTGATTGCCGGGATGGTTTATCCAGGGCGCTGAATGGCTCATCCAATAAGAGTAAGGCAGGTTGAAGCACGAA
>DFYN01000031.1:214-2648 GCA_002383615.1 Anaerolineaceae bacterium UBA4081 | reverse complement strand
TATCAAAGAATGCCGACCTACTGTTAATGTACAATAAGTTTAAACCCGAATTGAAAGCTTCGTCCTACAAGTCCTCCACCAAATCCAGGATCAACTGTTTGAACCAGGAAGCTGCCCGCTCTTTGCCTTGCTCCAACAACGCGCTCCCTTTTTGGCGCAGCACAACCCGCTGTTCATCTGCCCATCCCCCCAGACTTCGCAATGCACTTTCCTTCCACCCGTTGAGGGTATCCTCCAACGAAAGCGAAAGCCGGCTCATGAAGCTAGCCGGAGAAGCCTGCATTAGCGAAGGGTAACTGCCAACTGTTGCCACAGCATTTCCATCCTCATCCACACTAACCGGCATTCCGTTTCCAGCTTGATCGTACACAGTCAGTTTCCAATCGGTCCAACCCGAGCTGATAAAAGGGAAAACAAGGTTGCCGCATCCATCCACCCATGCGTACACGCTCTGGTTCGCTCCGGTTCGAAAACGATACTCAAACACACCATTCTCCACTCTTCCTAACGGTAATGCGCCGTTCAGCTCCGCCATCAATTGCGACAGGGCTGTCAGGGTCAGTGGCGTCAGGGCATAACCCGATTTNNTCAGTCGAGCATCCATATGCATCTGCCAGAGACTGTAGACGTCCTTGCGACCATGAAAATGATGTCACCCAGACAGGTTTGTCACCTTCTTTTTCAAATAATGCCTGAATGGCAGCTGTGTCGCCTTCAAATGTGAGGGCGGTAGTGCAGTCTGTGGCAGGCAAAACACCCGACTCAAGCGGTAAAGGAGCTCTGGATGCATTCAGGCTGACGACATCAAAGGAATGCCATGCACCAAGGGCAGCCAACTGGTTGAGGAAATACGCCGGTGGCAGCGGGCAGCCATTGGATGAACTCAATTCCAGACCTCCCAGGATAATTCGGGCAGCCGGGTTGGCGTCATGGAATGCGCGCTCAGCAATGCGGAGCAGTTTGTCAAACAGAGCCGGATCCGGTAGCGCATTCCCGCCTGAGGGAAACATGAAACGCCCCCAGCCTGCCGCTGTATTGACGCTGGAACCAATTTCCCAGCCATCCACCTGCTGACCATAACGATCAGCCAGGATCTCCACATAACGCTTCCAGGCTTCCAGTAACAGGTCCTCATCTACAGGTTGGTCTGGTGCAGCGTGTGCCAGATAAAGCGGACCGCCATCCAAAACAACCAATAATTTTAATCCCTGCGCATCTACGTCTTCGACCAGGCGGTCGAAATCGCGGTTGAGGCTATTAACAGAATACGAGAAGCGGAATTCTCCTGCTTTTGGCTCGATTTCCGACCAGGGCATCTGCTCACGCACCCAGGTAAACCCCAATTCGCGGGCTTGTTGGAGGGCAGCGGGAACCGCCTCAATACCCAAGCGTAAGTGGGTGGACGTGCCCAATCCCCATTCGTTGATTCGAGTATTATCCGCAAACACAGACGTTTTCGCCGGGAGGAGGAAGGAAAGCATAAGCAGAACTGCAAGAGGTGCCTTATGCAATGAGTGATAAGAGCCCATTTTTGCCGCCTTTCAAATCGATGTTTGGATGCGAACGCATCCAAAGCGCTTAATCAAGGTAGCAAGAAGAATGCCAATTAAGAAAGAAAGCAAGCATACGATGAGTATGTGACATTTATCACTATTCATTTCTTCTATGATATACTATATTAGTATTTGCTATAACTTTATATAACATTGTTTTGAAATGAATGATTATCTAACCACACGACAGGTTCAAGACCTCTTGCAAGTTGACCGCATCACCATTTACCGTATGCTGGGTGATGGTCGGCTAAAAGGCGTTAAGATTGGCAGCCAGTGGCGCTTCACCCGAAGCATTGTNNGATCCTGGACTTGTTCACCAGCCTCTCAGGTATGGGTAGCATCTTGGTGGATACTGAGGGCAGACCCGTGGCTGAGAGCGGCTTATGTGCTTTTTGTAAAGCTGCTCAACAAACCAAGGGCGGACGCGCTGCCTGTGAAGGAACATGGCGGGAAGCTGCCCAATGGAAAGTGGAATCCCTGATCTGTCCAGCGGGATTGCACTACCAGACCGCACCTGTTCGTGATGGTGAAAAGACAGTCGCCTGGATCCTCTTGGGACAGTATGCTCAAAGCACGTTTGAACGTTCGTCAGCTGGGCGCCGCATGACTGGATTCTGCGGTGAACCTTCCAACCTATTGGATGAAGCCTCTGAGAGTATCCCGCTCGTAACTGTTGAGCGCCTCGGCACTTATGCAGACTACCCGCACAAGGTGGCAGTATCCCTGGAAAGTATCTTAAGCGAACGTGCAATTTTAGTTGATAGGTTACAGCGAATTTCTGCCCTAAGTTCCCTGTAATCAATAATATTCTGGCTCCTTTTCTATGAGGTGTAAATGAAAACCTTTCTCATCCTTGGCGCAGGCACTGCTGGAACACT
>DFYN01000031.1:0-171 GCA_002383615.1 Anaerolineaceae bacterium UBA4081 | reverse complement strand
CTTTTGGAATGCTCAAACCCGCGAGTGTCATTCAACCCAAGAAGAACTTTATTCCACGTAGTGTAGAGCTCATCTTCTCAGATATAGAGTTGATTGAACCTGCCGAAAATCGAGTGACGCTCACGGTGGGCAAGCGGGTCATCCATTATGACGAGCTGGTCATTGCGACCG